>NZ_JBJUVG010000009.1:0-78080 GCF_046097595.1 Peptococcus simiae | reverse complement strand
CCCGAGCTGCGACCTATTTTTGCTCTTGTAGAAGGGCAGGGAATGGGCGCATGAGGAGCAAGGGGTGCAAGGGCCTATCTTATTCCAATACTCCTGGAGAGCCGATAGCCCTATCTTAACTCCTCCGGTTTACTGCTCTATTGCCTCGCACACTGACAGGCGGTCGGTGGCGGTTACATAAAGAAGAAGCCTTTCTACATAAACGGCCCCCAAAGTTGGACCGAGGAGTCTAACTTTAGGGGCCGTCCTTTTTATATTTTGCTTGTTAGCTTTAAGAAGGATCAAGGGCTTATCGGCCGGTGGACCGGCCCAATTCTCTTTTGGCAAGGGGGCCGCTTGTTGGGGGGGCCAGGGCCGGGGCCTTTGCCGGGCTAACGAGGAAGTGGGAGATGAAGAAGCCCAGGCCGTAGAAGAGGGCCAGGCAGAGGAAGAGGGGTTGGTAGTCGCCAAAATGCTTTAAAATCAGGGCAGCGACTTGGTTGCCGGTCAGGCCGGCAAAGGCCCAGGCGGAAAGGACGACGCCGTGGATGGTGCTGACATGGGTCATGCCAAAGCGGCTGGCCAGGAGGGCTGGCATGGTGCTGAAGCCACCACCATAGCCGGTGTTGACAACCAGCAGCATGAGGATGATGACCCCGGCGGCGCTGGCCCGGCTAAGGCCCAGGCCGCAGACCAGCAGGCAGGCGAAGAAGATGAGCTTGTAGATATGGTTGCGGTCGGCCAGGCGGTCGCTCAGGGTGGAGAGGACGAGCCGGCCGGAGGCGTTGGCGCCGGCAGTCAGGGACTGGACCAGGCTGATGGCGACGAGGCCCAGGGCAGTGGTCTGGAGGAGGGGCTTTTCATAAGCAATAAGGGCCAGGCCGCAGCTGATATTTAAATAAAACATGAGCCAGATGCCCAGGAAGGTCTTATTGCGGAAGAGGGCCAGCCGGTTGATGGGGGCGCTGATGGCCTTTTCATCATGCTGGCCTGGCTTTTTCAGGAGTAGGTGGCCGGTGTACATCATGGTGAAATAAAGACCGGCTAGGATATAGAACATGGTGGCTAGGCCCACTTGGTCCTGTAAGAAATTCATCAGGGGGCTGGCGATGGCCTTGGCTAAGCCGAAGCCCATAATGGAAATACCGGTGCCTAGGCCCTTGTGGTCAGCAAACCAGAGCATGAGAGTCTTAACCGGGGTCAGGTAGCCAATGCCCAGGCCAATACCCATGATGACCCCGTAAAAGAGGTAGATGCCCAGGAGGCTCAGCCGGCTACCCAGGACCGGGGCCAGGCTGATGGTTAAGCCGGTGCCGACAAGGCCGGTCGTAAAAAAGAGGCAGGCCAGGCCGGAGGCCCGGTGGATATTCCTCTCAATAAAGGGGCCGGCAAAGGCGGCAGACATGCCCAGGCAGAAGATGGCCAGGCTAAAGGCCCCGCCGATGACCTGGCTGGTCACCTGTAGGCTCTCGGCCAGGTTTTGGGCAAAGGAGGACCAGCAGTAAACGGTCCCGATGCTGCAGTGGATGAGCAGGGCAGGTAGGGCGGCGCGGAGCCATTTGTTTTCAAGCAGTTTTAAGAATGTCATGTTGACCTCCAAATCAGATGTATGTCTATAGACGACACAAGCGATTTGGCTGCCTTTTATATTGCTGGGCAATAAAAAAAGCAACCCAATAAATGAGTTGCCCAGGCGGTCGGCTATGATGGGTCCGGGTGCACTGTGTTGATTCACATAATCCGCCAGCACGCCGGTCATTTCAATTGTATCTGCATTATAGCTGAAGGGGTATAAAAAAGCAAGGGGCGGTGGGACTTTTTTCTATCCTTGCCTGGCCAAGGGCCGGTTGCCCCTTAAATGAGCTGGTAGAGGAGGCCCGTTTGCTTACTGTACCAGAGGAGGCGGCCATGGGCAAACTTGGGGATCCGGCGTTGCAGGTTCCATTCAGGGTAGAGCTTCCGTAAAAATAGGCTGTCGCCGGTTAAAAGGGCCAGAAAGGCGATGTAGTTGTCCTTGGTCATGGGGTGGTCGCTGGAGATATAGTAGCTGTCCTCAATGATTTCAACAGACAGGGCCTCTTCCGGCTCGGCTTTTTTGGCCGGCTGGGCGATGAGCCTTTCGCCACAGCAGCTGACGAGGCCTTCATCGGTGCTGATGATGAGGTTGTGGCAGTGGGGGCAGAGGTAAAAGCAGGTGTTTTTCATATTATCTCCTAACTGGGGCTCTGGTTTAAATCGCCCTGGAGCAGGCTGGCCAGGTCAATATTTAAGAGGGTAGAGAGGGCTGGAAGGAGGGAAATATCCGGGATTCCGGCGCCACACTCTCATTTGGATAGGGTCTTGTCGCTGATGTGTAATTGGTCGGCGATTTGCCGTTGGGTTAAGCCCCTGTTCTGGCGCTGATTTTTTATGAGCTGGCCTATTTTTTTGGCATCCATGACAGCACGCCTTTCTCACCCAGTATATAAGCCCCGGTCCGCCGGTGCAATCAACGGGGCGTAGACTTTAACTGATTTTTGCAAAGGAATTACAATTACCTGGGGTTAACCCACTAAAAAGTAATAATATTAACCCTTAAAAATTAAACTCTTGATTTTGCCTTAGCATTGGAGTAACATATATAATTAAGAGGTTAGCATTGTGGATCTCTGGCCGGATATTCAGGTATATACCCGGCTTTATTCATGTAAAGAAGGGAGGGAAAATGAATGATGATAAAAGACTTTCTCTGCCACAAAAGAGTGCTTTTTGCAGGTGGTTTGGTAACCGGGGTTATCGGCCGTAAAGTTTTAACGAGCAAACCGGTCCGTAACTTTGCTGTTCAATCTGTGGCTTCTACCATGAAGTTACAAAAGGACGCCGCTTATCAATTAGAACTAATGAAGGAAGAAGCGGAAGACTTAGTTGAAGAACAACGTGAATGCGAAGACAAGTAAGAAGGGTGGTGCTGGTAAATGAATTACCAGGTGGTTACTGCTCTTCCAGGTTATTTGCGATTACGTGCACCGCGCTTCGCTATCAGTGAAAATGACAGCTATATTTTAAGTCATGTGATCGGTCAGATGTCGGCCGTCCTTTCTGTGGACGTCAACTATCTGACCGGTTCTATTTTAGTGCGCCATTACGGTGACAACGACAGCCTCGTTGCCGCCATTAGAGAGATTAATCTTGATGAGTGCCCACCGGTGCCCCTTCACGAGCAGGACCAACATGTCAAAATCGGCTTAACCTTTAAGGGGATGCTGAGTAAGACTTTTATGGTTCGCTTCCTGAAAGGCCTGATGCCGATGCCGGTCTACAAGGCCTTGACGGTCTATTCGGCGGTACGGTATGTATGGCGGGGTCTGAAATCCCTGGGTCAAGGGCGCTTTGATGTCGATGTCTTAGATGGCGCAGCGATTGGTTTATCTGTAGCCTTTGGCCACTACCAGAGTGCCTCTTCGATTATGTTCCTCTTGAGTATTTCGGATATTCTTGAAGAATATGCCCGTCAACGGACGCGGAATGCGTTAACGACGGCCCTGATTATGAATGTGGACACCGTTTGGGTCCGGCTCGAGGATGGGCTGGAAGTCCAAAAGAGTATCTCTGATGTTCAGGTCGGCGATGAAATTATCGTCCGGGCAGGCACGATGATTCCTTTAGATGGCGAAATCGTTAGCGGTGAAGCAGGTGTCAACCAGCAAACCTTAACCGGTGAAAGCGCACCGGTTGTCAAGCAGGTCGGTGACTCGGTCTATGCCGGTACCGCCGTTGCTGAAGGTGAACTGGTGATTCGCGTACGTAAATTACTGGAAGAAAGTAGAATCCAGTATATTTTAAATATGGTTGAACGGGCAGAAGACGAAAAAATCGGGACAGCGGCCAAAGCAGAGGCCCTGGCTGACCGGATTGTGCCCTATAGTTTCTTATTTGCAGGTATTGTATGGCTCTTGACCCGGGATGGCCACAAGGCCCTCTCTGCCCTGACAGTCGACTACTCCTGTGCCATTAAACTGGCCACCCCTCTGGCGGTTATTTCCGCCATGCGGGAAGCCACCCAAAACAGGATCATGATCAAGGGCGGGAAGTACCTGGAGGCCATGGCCGAGGCCGATACCATTGTCTTTGACAAGACCGGGACCCTGACCTGTGCCACCCCCAAGGTGAAGAAGGTCATCCCCCTGACAGAAGACATGAACCGGGACGATGTCCTCCGGTTAGCGGCCTGCCTGGAAGAACACTTCCCCCACAGCCTGGCCCGGGCCATTGTCCTCCAGGCTGAGGAAGAAGGGCTCAAGCACCGGGAAGAACACGCCGATGTCAAGTATGTGGTGGCCCACGGCATTGAATCCGAATGGCGGAACCAAACGGTCCGCATCGGCAGCCGGCACTTCTTAGAAGATGATAACGGCATCGTCTTCAATGAAGCGGCGGAAGCAGCCATCCGCGAAGAAGGCAGCGGCTTCTCCTGCGTCTACCTGGCCGTGGCGGACAGCCTGGTCGGCTTTATCTGCATCCAGGACCCGCCCCGGGAAGAGGCCAAGGAAGTCATCCGCGGCCTGCGCCAGTCCGGGATTGAGCATATCGTCATGCTCACTGGCGACGGGGCCCCTATTGCCCAGCGCATTGCTGACGAACTGGGCATTGACCGCTACTTTGCAGAAGTCTTGCCGGAAGATAAGGCCAGTAAGGTCCAGGAATTACAGGCTGAAGGCAAGAAGGTCATCATGGTCGGCGACGGTGTCAATGATACCCCCGCCCTGGCCCAGGCCGATGTATCCGTCTCCCTGCGAGACGCCTCTGACGTCGCCCGGGAAGTGGCCGACATCACCCTCCTGCAGAGTGACCTGTCTGCCCTGGTTACGGCCCGTCACCTGGGCCTCCGGCTCATGCGGCGGATTGATAGCAACTTCAACCGGATCTTTACCATCAATACCGGCTTGTTGATTTTAGGGGCAACGGGCGTTATGCAGCCGACCTCTACGGCCCTCTGGCACAATGTGTCGACAGCAGTCTTAGGCTATGCCGCCTGCCAACCCCTGCTTTCGCCCCGCGAAAGAAAGGCCCAACAGGCCCTAGCTGAATAAACTCACCACCCACCCTCGTCCCACCGAGGGTGGGTTTTTGTTACGTTTTTATAGCTAAAAAGATACTGCATAATGAAGTCGTTTATGGTAATCTTAGAAGACCTATCCTATACCTATTAGCAATCAAAAAGGAGTTGCGCTATGTACCGATTAGGTCACCGATTACTATTAGCTGTGGCTTGTGTCCTCACAGCTCTTCTTGTTGCCGCCGGCCTGGTAATGGTAAATCCCTTTCACCTCCAGGCAGGTCAACCCCTCCAAGAAACCCTTAAATACGACAAGGCAGAGACCGTTGGCCCCCAAAGGGCCGAGCTTTTATGTGGCGGGGATATCGTCTTCCACCCCATTACCTACTCCTCCCAGTATGAGCAAGTGGTCCCGCCCTATGACTTTTCCCATATGTTTGTCCGGATGGGGCCCCACCTGGCCCGGGCCGACTTTGCCACCATCACCTTTGAAACCGTTTGTGACCCGGATATGCCCTATGCCGGCTATCCCGTCTTTAATAGCCCCACCGAGGCCATTCCGGCTATGAAAAAAGTCGGCTTTGGCGCCCTCGCCACCGCCACTAACCACGCCCTGGATGGTGCCGGCCTCTCCTCCCATGATAAGACCCTCCGGGCCATGGACCAGGCCGGGGTAGACCACTTTGGCAGCTACCTGCCGGATAAGGACAGGACCCCCTATATTAAAGATATCCAGGGCATTAAAGTGGCCTTTTTGAACTATGCAGAAATGTATAACGGCAATGAAGTCGCCCTGGCCGACCAAGACCTGGCCCGGCTCTCCCCTCTGAAGATAGACCTCATCCGCCAGGATATTACCGCTGCCCGCCAGGCCGGCGCTGATCTGGTTGCTGTCTTCCCCCACTGGGGCATTGAATACCAGACCCTGCCCAGCCCCGAGCAAAGAGAGCTGGCCCGGGAAATGGTCGCCGCCGGCGCCGACCTGGTCATCGGGTCCCACCCCCATGTTATCGCCCCGGCTGAATGGATTGACCAGGATGGCCGCCGGGCCTACGTCGCCTATTCCTTAGGTAACGCCATGTCCAACCAAAGAGCCGCCTTCCTGGGTACCATCGATACCGAAATCGGCTGCTTCCTCCGGCTTCAGCTGGAAAAAGACAAAGAAGGCAGCCGGGTCAAAGAGGCTAGCCTCCTGCCCAGTACTGTCTACATCAACACAAAAACCGGCGGCAAAAAATACGAAGCCGGCCTTATTCAAGACTTCCTCGTAGCTGAGGACCTGACTGACCAGGACAAGGCCCATATGACCAACCTTAAAAATCGAGCAGAAGAGATTTTAGGCCAGGCCCTACCGGCCTGACCCAAGTAAAAAAACCTAAGTTCCAGAAGCATAAAATGCTTCTGGAACTTAGGTTTTTTTATTAACTTGTAGCCAAGAGCTTACATACAAGGAAATCATTAGAGAAAGAAAATGCAAAAGAATATATAATGGAATAAATAGAAAATAATTATAAAAAAGGAGGAGTTTATTATGCCACCCATTATCGATAAAGAAAAATGTATCAGATGTCAGCGCTGTGCGAGTATTTGTTGCATGGATGTTTTTGGACCAATCACAAAAGGTGAAGTACCAAAAGTTCGTTTTCCTAAAGAATGTTGGCATTGCAGGGCTTGTGTCATCGAATGCGCTCAAGGAGCTATCAGTATGCGATATCCATTACCATTAACTATTTTATATCGAGAAGCAGTTCCCTTAAGCGAAGGAGAAAAAAATGATTAATAAAGATTATGAAGTAAGTGAATGTGATGTTTTGGTTGCAGGTGGAGGTATTGCAGGACTGATGGCGGCTATAGCTGCAGCTCAAAAGGGAGCTAAGGTGATAGTTGCTGAGAAAGCTAATACTTTACGAAGTGGTTCCGGTGCAACAGGTTGTGATCACTTTTTTTGCTATATCCCAGAGGAACATGGGGATTTTGCAACTGCTCTAGAAGAGCTCAGTAATAGTCAAGGAGGACAAATAGGCCGAGTCGATCCCGCATTGCAGAAAATATTTTTAGAACGTACTCATGAAGTTGCTGAAGACTGGCTTCGCTGGGGCATCAATATGAAGCCTCACGGCAAATGGGAATTTAATGGACATACTTTGCCAGGGCATACTTGTCATTGGTTAAAATATGACGGGAAGCAGCAAAAACCAATTCTAACTAAAGTTGCTAAAGAAAATGGAGTTATTATTGATAATAAAACTGTAATTCAAGAATTTTTGCTAGATAAAGATAAAAAAATATGTGGTGCTATATCTTTAGACGTTTCTAACGATATCCCGGCTATAAAAATTTATAAAACCCAATCTATTGTTGTTTCCACCGGTATTGCAATGAGACTATACCCCTCAATTACACCAGGCTGGATTTTCAATGCTTGTAATTGTCCTGCGGGGACAGCCACTGGACGAGCTGCAGCTTTTAAAGCAGGAGCATCCTTAGTCAATATGGATATTTTATGGGTCCATTCCGGTTTAAGATATTTTGAACGCGTTGGTAAATCGACGTGGATAGGGGTCATGAAAGACTCTGAAATGAAACAAACTAGTCCCTTTGTTAAAGTAGCAACCAAAGAAAAGGCAGATATAACTGGTGATATTTGGGGGAATATTTTCCCAGAAAAAATGAATAATGGGACAGGTCCTGTTTTTATGGACTGTACAGAAACAAGTGATGATGATAAAGAATATATGAAATGGGGCATGGCCTGTGAAGGTTGTACTTCAGTACTTGAGTTGATGAATCAATCGGATATTGACCTCGATAAGCATATGGTGGAATTTGGTAGGTATAACCCTATCTTGCAAGGAAATGGGATTCAGATAAATACATCGGGAGAAAGTGATATTGAAGGACTTTACTGTGCTGGTGACGAACTAGGTAACTTTAACTGTGGAATTGCAGGAGCTGCCGTAACAGGTAGAATTGCAGGAGAAAATGCAGCTGAATTTGTCAAGTCACATAAGTATACACTGGACTCTAAAAGCGATAATCTGCTGGAGAGTCAACAGATCAGAGACTTTAGGGAACTTTGCGAAACATTAACCGATAGAAAAGAGGGCGCACATTGGAGTGAATTGAACCTAGCAATTCAGCAGGTGATGGATGATTATTGCGGTCTTAAATATAAAAGGTCACGGACAATGATGTCAGCAGGTTTGTCCTATCTGAAAGAGATTGAAAAAAGAGCTAAATTAAGCATTAAATGCGATAACTCACATGAGCTAATGCGTGCTTTAGAAAGTTTTGATTTACTACTAATGGGGAAAATTGTAATAAGCTGTGCTCTAGAGCGTAAGGAATCCAGAGGCATGCATCAACGTGCTGATTATACCTATACTAATCCATTGTTAAATAAGCAGTTTTTAGCAGTTAGACAGGAAAATGGGGAACTAAAATTTCAATGGAGAGAAAAATTTTAGCAAAGAGGTGAGTAATGATGGGTAAACTGGTAGGAGAACGATCGAATTTAGTAAAGTGGGCAATAACTATTGGTTTAACATTAATTATATTTACAGTACCCGTTACGGAAAGTTTTACCATGGATATGCATATATTTCTAGCTATAGTTATATTCTGCATATCAACAGTAGCTTTTGAGTTTTTTGACGTAATGATTCCTGCCCTTTTGATGTCTTTTGCATTTCTAGCATTCGATTTGGCACCAATAGAGCTAGTCTTTTCTGGATGGACGAAGACTTTGCCTTATCAAGTCATAGGGGCTTTTATTTTAGCTAACGTATTAAATGAAATAGGGCTCTTAAAAAGAGTGGCGTTTTGGGTTATACTTAGAACATCAGGAACGTACAGAGGCCTTGTATTTGGTATTTGGTTCGCTGCGGTCATTGCGAGTCTAATCACTTCTGGTAATGCTTTTGTGGTTATCGCGGCGTTTTGCTATGGTATTTGTAAAGCATTAGAATTAAAACCTTCACGAGAAACAACTGTAATTTTTGCAGCAGGAATTATGGGAACCGTGACTTCTTGGATGTTTATTTATTTCCCAGCTCAAATGCCATTTTTAATTAGTGCTGGACAAACTATAGATTCTAAATTTAATATAACTTGGCTGGAATTCTTTGTAGATAATTTGCCTTACTTTTTAATTTGTATCGTCACGTTATGGATTATAACAATGGTATTCAAACCCACCCAGCTTATTCAGGGGAAAGAGAGTATTACCAGGCTCTATAAGGAATTGCCTGAGATTAGTTCAGCAGAAATAAAAGCTGCTATTGTAGCTGTTGGGATTCTACTATTCTTGACTACGGCACAGTGGCATGGGCTTGATGTTGCCTGGGCTCTTATGATTGGCCCATTATTGCTATACATGCCAGGTGTTAATGTCGGCTCTAAGGAATCTATCAAGAATATCAACTTTAGTTTAATCATTTTTATTATTTCCTGTATGAGTATAGGTGCAGTGGGTACGCACATCGGATTAAGCCAAATGGTCTCGGATTTAGTCGTTCCGATTTTGGAAAATTCAAGTGGAAACAGCATTGTAGTTTTTTATGGATTACTGGGGATGCTACTTAACGTACTATTAACCCCCATGGCTATTCTTGGTGCATTATGCCAACCTTTCGCACAAATAGCGGCTGATTTAAATATAAATATCAAAGGAGCCATGTATGGTCTATATTGGGGGACGGATCAAGTATTCTTACCTCATGAAATTAATGCTATCCTTATTTTCTTCTCCTTCGGTTTTATGCCGATGAAGTATTTTATTAAAGTGTTTTCATTAAAAACAGTGCTGTTTTTTGTAGGATTATTAGTTTGCTTAATACCTTGGTGGCACTTTGTTGGAGCTCTGTGACTTGAAACAAGTGCTGAAAAGGACGTACTTGGTTTTGGAGAATAAAAATTGTTAACAGAATATCTATTCTATGTCACTAAAGTACAAGAGTATGGATCTATAAGCAAGGCGAGTAGAGAATTACTTCTATCACAGCAACGATTAAGCCAAATTATACAAGAAGTTGAAGATTCATTTGAAATAAAGCTTTTCTATAGATCTTCAAAAGGAGTAGAGGTAACACACGAAGGGGAAGAGTTTCTAGAAAAAACACGAGTAATCCTGAAGGATATTAGGTCATTACATGAAGTTGGTAAAAGTGAAGAGCGTATTTTAAAAGGGAAATTAAATATCAATAAATTTCCAGATATTTCGGCTGAATATTTTTCGGATTTTATGGAGTTTATGATTAATAGACATGAATCAATCGAATTATATATTGATGAAATATCTGTAGCAGATATGATTGGTAATGTAAAAGATGGCAGGGCAAATGTCGGAATTGCAATCTTATCTAGTGAAATGATTGAAGAACTTCCAGATTATATTACGTTTATTCCGATTTTGGAGCGTAGAGTGGTTGTATATGTTGCTGAGGATAGTTTTTTTGCGAATAAGTATAGGTCGATATCTTTAAAGGGGATTAAGGACTTGCCTATTATCCTGTACGGAGATTCCCATGAAAGAAACGCCTTAAATAATTTTTTGCGTAGATTTTGGGAAGGTAAAGTTCGTATACAAACGAATAACCTAAAAATATTCTTTGACTATATAACACGAAAAAATTGTATTTCAATAGGTAGCATACCTTGTGGTCATCATCAAGTTATTGATAAAATAAAAGCTTTACCCATAAGAGAAAATATTTTCTTGCAGCAAGGGCTGGTTTTGAGAAGGGATTATAGAAAAAATTTAAAGAATGAAATATTTGTAGAAAATTATAAAGAGTTTTATAAAAGGTATAGTGAATGATATTCTTAAATTAGCTGATGAGTTATTGTGCCTTCATCAGCTAATTTTATTTTGGGAGGTAGAAGGATGTTTCAGTATGATCGTCCCTTATATCGGCCGCCGAGTGAGGCGCAGAGTTTGATTTTTCAGGTGACCCTGGGCTGTTCCCATAATACTTGTACGTTTTGTTCTATGTATAGAAGTAAGGATTTCCGGGTCCGGCCTTGGGCTGAGCTTGAGGCAGATCTTCGGGAGGGGGCTGAGGCTTATCCGCATATCAAGCGGATCTTTCTGGCGGATGGAGATGCCATGGTCTTATCCTATGACCGGCTGGTACGGGTTTTAACGACCATCCGAACCCTTTGGCCCCATGGGCCCCGGGTAAGTGTTTATGCCCGGTCGGAGGGGGTCCTAAGTAAGAGTGATAAAGAATTGGCCCACTTGCGGGACCTGGGCCTGGCCCTGCTTTACATCGGCCTGGAGTCAGGCGATGACCAGGTCCTGGAAGACATCAAAAAAGGGGAGACGGTGGCGGATATTATCAGGGCCTGTGACCGGGCCCAGGCGGCCGGGATGGCGGTTTCGGTCATGGCCATTGTCGGCCTGGCCGGGAAGGCTGGGAGTCGCCGGCATGCCCTAGAGACGGCCCGGGCCTTAAGCCGGATCCGGGCCCAGTATATTGGGCTTTTAACCCTTATGGTGGAGCCGGATACGCCCCTGGCAGACCAGGTCCGGGCGGGGGACTTTGAGCCCCTGTCGCCGGAGGAGGCAGTGAGGGAAATGCGGATTCTGATGGAGGCCTTGGATAGTCCGGGCAGCTATTTTTCCTCTACTCACCCTTCGAATTATTTTGTTTTATCCGGCCGCCTCAATGAGGCCAAGGCCGATTTGTTGGAGGAGCTGGACTTCCTCCTGGCCCATCCGGACCAGCTCTACGGTAGCCATTACAGGCGCTTGTAACCCTTGGGCCTAAAAAAAACGATAAGAATTGCCGGTCACCTGCGGGTATGCAGGGACCGGCAATTCTTATAGGGTCATCTGAGAGGCGGCGCTTTTCCTGCCGGCTCAGTTTTTGGTAAAGATAATGGCGCTGGTGCGGCCACGATTATCATAGATGGGCCGGACCTTGTAGCCGGTGGCATCTGCCATGAAGCGGATGGGAACCATGGTCCGGTTGTTTTCGCTGATAAAGGGGCGGGCGTCCATTTGAATGACCTGGTTGTTGACGGCGTAGTGGTCGTAGCCCAGGGTCATGGTGATGATTTTATCGTTAAAATTCGTGGTAATGGTCTGGATGGTTTGGTTGTAGCTGATTTCGGCACCGAGGATTTCCCCAATGGCCCGGTAGGGGACGTAGGTCCGTCCATCCTTGACGACCGGGGGGGCATCCAGGTAGACACTGCGGCCGTCGACATCCATCATCATATTGCCGATGCCCAGGCGGACGGTCTGGGGATGGTAGCTGTAGGCGGCAACAGGGATGAGGACGGGGTCATCATTGGGATTCAATCGGATGCCGATGTGTCCTTGGCCCTTGGTGAGCCCGGTCACTTGGACGGTGGCCACCCCGTGGGTGTCGGTGAAGCTATTGGTCGGACTCACTTGGACGCCGGGAGCGCTGGTGGTCACATAGACCGGGACGCCGGCGCCAATGCCTTCTCCGTTAGACCGGTAGAGGGTCAGGGAGAGGGTCGTTGGTGTTTGGCCGTCGGCGGAGATGGGAATGTGGACCTCCTTTTCCTGGTGGCCCCGGGGGGGCTGGACGGTCAGGCCGGGCAGTTCGACGCCTTTGATGGCGGGGCTGACCCGCATAAAGGCGACATCGCCAACGGTGGCTGTCCCGACAGTGAGGGTCCGGGCTTTGGGGCCGGTGGCGGCAAAGCTCAGCCGGTCATAGCTTTCCAGCTGGTCTGGGTCAAAGGCCATGCCTTCAGGGATATAGACCCCCTTTAAGAGGTAGGTCCCGGCCCGGCTAAAGCGGACCTTGAAGCTTTGCTGCTGCTGGAAGGCCCGGGCGTCAGCAATAAAGACCCCGGGCACCCCGGTATTGCCGTGGATGTAGAGGCCCTCTTTAATAGAGAGGGGGACGATATCCATGGCTTCCAGGGGTTGGCTCCCCTGGCTATCTGTGGCCCAAAAATATATTTTGCCCTTGGGCGGCTCTGCCAAAGGGTGGCCGCTATAGCCCAGGAGGCCAATGGTTATTTCCGCCGGTTCATAGGGAATAAGGGACCGGCTGGCGGCATCGGTATAGATAAAAGAGGCTGCATTGGAGACCTCGGCTGCGGTCGCCGCCTGGGGCGGGTAACAAAAGCCGACCAGGAGTATGAGGGTAAGCAGGATGCGATAACGCATTAAATCACCTTCCTTTCTCCTTATTGTAACAAATGGCTTGGGCCCGTTCACAACAAGGCGGTTACAATCTAGGCGGCCTAGTCTTCCTCGATAAAGATGATTTGCTTGGGGCAAAGCTTAGCCGCCTGGCGGGCCTGGGCCTGCAGGTCCTCAGCGGCGGGCTCGGCTTCTTTAAGCTGGACCAGCTGGGCCCGGTCCAAAGTGAAGAGGTCCGGCGCCAGGGCCTCGCAGGCGCCACAGCCGACACAGCCGCCGGCAATACTGATATACATAAGCGCCCTCCTTTCTCTATCCATTTTTACCCAGAAGGCGGTCCGGATATACAGGTCTCTATTGGACAGCCCCCAGGAAAACGGTATAATATCAATAGATAAGCAGATTGTAAGGAGGACACTTATGAAAGGTGCAGCGTTAAAGGCCCTCAGCCTGGGCCTGGGGCTTGTTCTGGCAGCGGGCCTGGCCCTTGAAGGGCCGGCTGTCGCGCCGGCGGCAGCGGCCGAGCTCCCGGCCAATGCCCTGGTTGTCGACGGCATTTTACTCATCAATAGGGACTACCCCATCGGGGCGGATTATGACCCCATTCCCGGGGCCCCGGATAATAAGCAGCTCCTGCCGGAGGCCCAGGCGGCCTTCCAGGACATGCAGGAGGCCGGCCGGATTGAGGCGGGCCTGCAGCTCTTTGTCCTTTCCGGTTACCGGTCCTATGCCTACCAGGACTGGCTCTACAAGGGCTACCGGGCCAATGTCGGCGATTATGCCGACACCTTCAGCGCCAAGCCCGGCATGAGCGAACACCAAAGTGGCCTGGCAGCGGATATCGGCGACCGCCGCTACCCCGGGATTACCCTGGAGGTGGCCTTTGAAAATACCGAGGCCGGCCAGTGGCTGGCCAATAATGCCCACCGCTTTGGCTTTATTTTACGTTTTCCCAAGGGCCAGGAGGCCGTTACCGGCTACCAGTATGAGCCCTGGCACTTCCGCTACATCGGTAAAGAAGCAGCCGGCCGGATGAAGGCCGCCGGGGTCCCGACCCTGGAGGCCTGGCTGGGCACCGATACCGGCGCCGGCCGCGCCCTGGCCAGCCACCAGCTGGGCAATGTCCACGTCAACCGCTTGCCGGTGCCCCTAAGAGGGTATCTGATTAAGGACAACCATTATTACAAGTTGCGAGACCTGGCCCAGGTTTTAGCCGGGACCGGGGCCGCCTTTTCGGTGGACTACGATGCCGCCCATAATGAAATCATCCTCAAGCGGACCCCCTACGCCAAGGGCAAGGCCGGCGAGGCCCCCAGCGCCTCCCTCCCCTACCGGAGCGCCCTGATGAACACCATCACCGTCCGGGTGGATGGAGAGGCCTACCGGCTGGACCGGGCTGTCATTGATGACCTGAGCTATATCAAGCTCCGGGACCTGGCCAAGCCCCTGGGCTTTACTGTGGACTGGCAGGTTGAGCCGCCGACGGTGCTCATCACCACCCCGGCTGCGGAAGACGAGGCTAAGGGTCAGGAAAAACCGGACCCGGCCCAAACCGCCAGCCCGGCAGAGGGGTCTGAAACGACTCCAGCTACGCCGACCCCGGCTGCTGATCCCGGAGACCCAGCGGCGGCCGCCCCTGAGGAAGGGGTCCAGGCAAGCAACCCCACTGACAGTCACCCGGCACCAAGCCGGGTCGGTTAATAGAGACCATTGATACAAGCAAGGAAAGAGAGGACCTTCATGGCAAAAATTCAAATGACGACCCCCCTGGTGGAAATGGACGGGGATGAAATGACCCGGATCCTTTGGGCCTGGATCAAAGAAAAGCTCATAACCCCCCACGTGGACCTGAAAACCGACTACTATGACCTGGGCCTGGCCCATCGGAATGAGACGGACGACCAGGTGACCCACGAGGCAGCTGCGGCCATTAAAAAGTACGGGGTTGGCGTCAAGTGCGCCACCATCACCCCCAATGCTGCCCGGATGGATGAGTATGACCTGAAAGAAATGTGGAAGAGCCCCAACGGCACCATTCGGGCCGCCCTGGATGGGACCGTTTTCAGGGCCCCCATCCTGGTTAAGGGGATTGCCCCTTATGTCAGTAATTGGACCTCGCCCATTACCGTTGCCCGCCATGCCTACGGGGACCTCTACCGGAATGTTGAGCTGGCCGTTGACGGGCCAGCAACCGCCAAGCTGGTCGTCCAGTATGATGATGGCCGGACCGAGGAAAAGGAGGTCTTCCGCTTTGAAGGGCCGGGGATCAGCCAGGGCATGCACAACCTGGATGCCTCCATCGAAAGCTTTGCCCGGGCCTGCATGACCTATGCCCTGGACACCAAGCAGGACCTCTGGTTTTCCACCAAGGATACCATCTCTAAGGTCTACGACCACCGCTTTAAGGATATCTTCGCAGATGTCTATGAAAAAGAATTTAAGACCGACTTTGAAGCCGCCGGCATTGAATATTTTTACACCCTCATCGATGACGCCGTGGCCCGGGTGGTCCGGTCTGAAGGCGGCTTTATCTGGGCCTGCAAGAACTATGATGGGGACGTCATGAGCGACCTGGTGGCCTCAGCCTTTGGCAGCCTGGCCATGATGACCTCTGTCCTGGTCTCCCCCCAGGGCTACTATGAATACGAAGCCGCCCACGGCACCGTCCAACGCCACTACTACAAGCACCTCAAGGGGGAAGAAACATCCACCAACAGCGTGGCCACCATCTTTGCCTGGTCCGGTGCCCTGCGCAAGCGTGGCGAACTAGATGGCAACCAGGACCTGCAGGCCTTTGCAGACCGGTTGGAAAAAGCGACCCTGGACACCATTGAAGCTGGGGAAATGACCGGGGACCTGGTCCTCCTGTCTAGCCTGGAAAAGAAGGAAAAACTCTCCAGTGAAGCCTTCCTGGATGCCATTGCCGGTCGCCTTTAAGGGCCGGCCGTTTCTGCACGATTCGTTATAAAGGAGGATACAATGTCCAGTAAGCGAAATAAATGGTTGGCCGGCCTCTTGTGCGCCGGGCTGGTCTGTGGGTCCCTGCCCCTGACCACCGGCCCGGTCCAGGCCCGGCCCACGGCTGTTAACTACGGGCCCTGGGCCCCGGAAACGATGACCGTGACCCCGGATAGCCTCAAGGCCAAGGAGGCCGGCCAGGTCCAGGTCCAGTTTGACCGCAATTATAGCCCGGCTGCCGGCGACCAGTTACTGGTCGAGGCCTTTGACGGCCAGGGCAAGCGGTTGGACCGGGAAAGCCAGGCCATTGACCTGGCCGACCAGGCCGTCTACCAGGCCCTGACCCTGCCGGTGACCCCTTCAGCCCAGGCGGCCAAGTATGTGGTCCGCTACCAGGGGGCCCCGGGCAACCAGGCCAAGCTCAGCAAGGAAATCAAGGTAACGGGCGGCTTGGCCGATAGCCGCCTGGAAGTCAAGTATGCCAATGCCAAGGTGGCCCCCGGGGATACGGTTGCAGCCCCGGCCCTGGCCCTGGTCGATGGGGCCGGTAACCGTCAGGCCGTCACCGATGTGACCTATACCGTCACCGGCGCCGTTGTGGAAGACAGCCTCAAGGAAGACGGGAGCTTTGTCGTCGCCGGCAATGCCCCCCTGGGGTCCAGTATCATCGTAACAGCCACCAGCCAGGGCCTTTCTGCGACGGCCAGCTTTACGGTCACCCGGTCCAATAAAACCGAGGGAACCGTCCTCCAGGCCAAGCAAACCGAGGGGCCGGCCGGAAAGGACAATGAAGTGACCTTTGTCCTGACCCAGGACGGCAAGGCCCTCAACCTAGACTGGCAGCCTACAGTGGTCCGGGTTGAATTCCTGGATGAAGCCAAGGCCCTGGGCTATGCCGTGGACATCAAGCAGGTGAGCCAGGGCGGCGAAGGCAAGCTGGTCCTGAAAAGCGAGGTCCCGGCAGATGTCAAATGGCGGCTGGTCTTATCCGATAATGCCGGCCACCGGCTGGTCAGCGGCACTGCCGACTTCAGCTTTACCGCCGCCCCGGCTGCAGAAAAAGAACGGGCCGTGAGCCTGACCATCGGGTCCAATAACCTGGTCATTAATGGTGACCAGATTCAGACCATGGATACAGTACCGGTGGTGGTCAACGACCGGACCTATGTCCCTTACCGGGCTGTGGCCCAGGCCTTTGACGCCAAGGTCGACTATAACCACGCCGGCCGGACCGTCACCACCAGCCTGGCCGGGCAAAAGGTGGTCATGACCATTGGCCAAAAGGCCTACACCGTCAATGGCGAGCAAAAGTACATGGACGTGGCCCCCTATGTCAACCAAGCCGGCCGGACCATGGTCCCGGTCCGCTTTGTGGCCGAGGCCCTGGGCTTTAAAGTCAAGCCCCTCTACCAGGCCAATGGCGCCACCCAGGGGGTTGCCTTCAGTAAGTAAGGTCCCTATTCCAGATGATCAAAAAGCAGGTCCGCCCTTTGGGCGGACCTGCTTTTTATATGCGGTTGAATTTTTTATTCGTCTTTCTGGCCATGGGGCGAATTGTCGCCGGCCAGGGGGTTTTTCGGGTCCATGGCCTGGGCCGGATTGGCCGACCGGCGGACCACCATATCATCGGTGATGCGAGGATGGACCAGGGTGGCATCCTTGTCGTGGGCGTCCTGCCCTTCTGCAGAGAGGGCAGGTCCCTGGCGGGTTTCGTCAGCGGCCAGGGCCGGGTCTTGGACCGGGACCGCCACCGGGGTGACCCGGGTGGCCTCTTCCTTGGCAGTGGCTTCTGCCGTTTCTTCCGCCTGGAGGGCCTCCAGGTCAGCCTGGTCTTCAGCGGCGTCATCAGCATCATTGGTGGCAATAAAGCACCCGGCGATGACGGCCCAGAAGAGCCAGAGACTGGCCAGGCCGACAAAGCCAATAATGAGGCCGCCAATACCGGGCAGGCTGGCAACTAGGGTCTGGGCAACGGCCAGGACAATAATTAGCAGGGCCATGACCAGGGGCCGGGACGTATATTGGCAGCCCTTGCGCTGGCTTAAGAGGCCGGCAATGACCAGGCCTAGGACCAGGGGCGGGAGGGCGTAAGCCACGCTATACATGGACCCCAGAGCAAAGGCCAGGGGGATCCCCTTGATGGTCAGCAAGAAGAAGAGGGTCAAGAGGGGGATGGCAATTAAGAGGACGAAGCCCAGGACCAGGCTCTTCCCAGGCCGCCGGAAGAAGGGGGCCATGACCCGGGGCCAGGCAGACCGGGCGCCCAGGCGGATCAGGAGCCAGAAGCCAAAGGCTGCCAGGCAGAGTTCCAGACCGGCAAAGAAGAGGGCGAGGCCCTTATTATCTTCCTTCTGCTGGGTCTGGAGCTGGATGGTATCTCCTTTAATCTTGGCGCCGGGGTCCTTGGTTAAGGTCCCGGCATAGGTGAAGTTCCCATCAATGCCAGCCCCGGCGTCCAGCTTGACCTGGTCCCCTTGGGCTTCAGCATTGCCCTTGACGGTTGTATTTAAGTTGATGGTCTGGCCGCCGGCATAAAATTCACGACCGACCGGGCTGGCCCAGCTGATATCTGAGGCGGCCAGGCGGACGTCCTGGGCGGCCTTGGCCGTTTCCGATCCGGAAATGCTCTGCCCGGAGAGGAAGATATCCCCACGGATATCTGCATTCGGCCCCAGGTGGATGCTGCGACCGGCAGCAAAGACATTGCCCTTGACGACCCCGTCAATGATGACCCGGTTACCGGCGGCAAAGACACTGCCGCTGACATCACCGGAAAAGGTAACCGTTTCCCCGGCCAGGAAGGCGTTGCCCTTGACCGCATCGCTGACCGTCAGGGTATTTTCAGCTAAAAAGAGGGTCTTGTTGATGGCCTTGCCGGCCGGCTCGGCCGGGATAGAACTGGTGGCTTCTGGCTGGCTGGCGCTGTCCGGCACCTCTGCAGCCCAGGCCGATAGGGGCAGGGCCAGGAGGACCAGGGACAAAAGGATAGCGATACAGGGGTGAAACTTATTCTTTAGCATATGGGTCATAAGCAAGGCTCCTTCTTCATAGTATATGATGATTTCTATCCTTAGTTTACCTGCAAGGGCCAGCGGCTGCAAGGGGAAAGAGGGAATTTTACAGAACTTTCATGCCTCTCGGAAGTATGATATACTACAGAAAAAGTGTGCAATTAAGGGGGGATTTTTTTGTTCTGGTTAAAGTCATTTTTGACCTTTGCTATTATCGCTTTGATGATTCTTGTGGGGGGCTACTGCCAAAATATTTTAGCCCGCCAGCGCAGCCCTATCCTGGGCCTCCTGCTTCCTGTGGCCTTTTCCGTTGTGGCAGTGGTTTGCGCCATTCCCTACTTCCAGGCCTCGGCGACGGTGAATTTCAGCATCCTGTCCTTCCTGGCCTCGGTGGCCCTCTTTGTCCTCTATGCCCTACCGGCCGTCTTCATGTGGCTCCTCTTGGTGGATATCCGCACCGAGCGGGCCCGGAAAGAACGGAGCCGGGCCGAAAGTCGCCGGCGGGTCCGCCGGAACCTGGCCCGTGAAAGCATGAACCCCGGTTCAGACCGGGCCGGGGCCAGACCGGAAGACCGGTCTGCCGGCGCCCGGTCCGCCTCGGCCAACCGGGCCACTGACCAGGCCCTGGCGGCGGCCAACCGGTCCCGTCCCCGGGACCAGGTCCATGCCCAAACAGGCCGGCGGCCTGTCAGTGAACGCAACCGGACCCAGCCGGCCCAAGGCCAGCCTTCCGGCCGACAGGCCAAGGCAGCCGGCCCCAGCCTGGCGGACCAGGTCCGGCAGGCCAAGGGAGACCGCTATGCCGGCATCGACCGGCCCCGGTCCTTTTCGGATACCCTGCCCCAGGTGGATCGCTTTCGGTCATCCGACCGGCACCAGCCCGACCAGGCGCGCCGCGACCGACGCCAGCCCGGTGAGTAAAGGTGTAAATAAAAAAGCCCTAACCAAGCGGCCCGGCCGCCTGGTTAGGGCTTTTTGTCTGCTAGGGGAGGGTGACGGTAAAGGTGATGACCTGGTCTTTTAACTGGGTTGTCACCTGCCCCCGGTGGGCCTGGACAATGGCCTTGGCCATGGAGAGCCCAATCCCAAAGCCCCCGCTCTGCCTGGACCGGGAGGGGTCCGCCCGGTAAAAGCGTTCGAATAAGCGGTTCAGTTCATTGACATCCGGGCAGGCCTGGCAGGTGTTGCTGACCGCGAGCCTTTTGCCCTGGCGGCCGGCATTTTTCAGTTCGATGGTGACGGTGGTTTCCTGGGGCGAGTACTTGAGGGCATTGTCCACCAGGACAGAGACCAGGTTGGCCAGGCTTTGGCCATCGCCTAAGACCTGGATGCCGGGCTGGATGTCCAGGGCCAGTTTTTTCTGGTCGTGGGTGGCCACCGGCTGGAAGGAGGCGGCAATCTCTTCGGTAATGGCAGAGAGGTCCTGGTCGATAAAGTCCCGCCGGAGGGCGGCCCGCTCTTCCATGGTGGCCAGTTTTAAGAGCTCGGAGACTAGGCCGTTCATCCGGTCCACCTGCCGGTGGATGCTCTCCGTCCATTCGCTCTTGCCCTCGGTCAGCTCAATGATGTCCACATTGGCGGAAATGACGGATAGGGGGGTCTTGAGTTCGTGGCCGGCATCGCTGATAAAGCGGCGTTGGAGCAGGTGGTTATCAATCAGGGGTTGGACGGCCCGTTTAGAAAAGAGGATGACCAGGATAAAGGTGGCAAAAAAGGCAATGATGGCCACCAGGAGGCTGTTGCGGATAAATTCCTGCCGAAGGTTATGCTCGTTTTGCATATCTAAAAAGATGAGGAGCTTGCCCTCATCCTTGGGCATAACCCGGTAGCGGTAATGGTCCAGGGACCCCCGGGGCCGGTCACTGGTCAGGGCGGTATAGGCCAGGACCTTGGCCCGGTCCCCACTGGTGCCGGCAATATGGCTCAGGTTCACGCCCAGGACCCGGTCCCCTTCATCCAGGTAGACGGTGAAGTAGCGGGTCTCATAGGGGGTTTCCTCGCTGAGTTTGAGGTCCTCCCGGACCTTGTCGGTGGCGGCGTCAAGATCCGCTGGGAGCTGGCCTTCATGGCTGGCGATGAGGTCAATGAGCCCGTCTATTTTATTGATATTTTGCCAGTAGGCCAGGCCGTTGATAGCGGTTAAGAGGACCACCATAACCAGCAGGAGGCTGAGCATGGTGGAAAAGATAAACCGCCAGCGTAACTTGCGGATCATCGGTCGGCCTTTAGGTAGACCATGCCGTTATCCCGGACCAGGTGGCCGTCTGCGCCGACGAAGTCCAGTTTTTGCTGGATATAGTCCAGGTAGAGGCTTAGGGTATCGGCATTGACCTGGGGCAGGCAGTCCCGGTGGAGGTCGCCATGGGCGGTGGGCTTACCGGCCCTTTCCATCAGGGCCTTCATCAGCTTGGCCTCGTCCGGGGCCAGGGCCAGCCGCATAGTGGTGCCTTGGAGCATATTCCGCTGGCAATCCAGGGAGACGTTGAGCCAACTGACCTTCTTGGGGGCCTGGCTATTGCCATCGTTATGGCGGAGGAGGGCCCGGACTCGGGCCAGGAGCTCGCCCATGGCAAAGGGTTTGATGAGGTAGTCGTTGGCGCCGGCATCCAGGCCCTTGATGGTGTCATCGGTGGAGCTTTTTGCCGTTAAGAAAATCGCCGGCGTATGGTCGCCGGCGGCCCGGAGGGTTTCCAGGAGGGTGATCCCGTCCATGACCGGCATCATAATGTCAAAGATATAGGCATCGAAGGCCTCTGTCTGGGCATAGGCCAGGGCCTCCCGGCCATCATCGGCCACTTCCACTTCATAGCCTTCATGGGCCAGGATAACGGCCAGGGCCCGGGTCAATTCCCGTTCGTCGTCAGCCAGGAGTATTCTCATCGCTTGCTTCCTCCTTATCGTAGACAATCCGGTCGCGGATGATCATCAGGTTTATATCCGTTGAAGCCAATTCATCGGCGCACCGCTGCAATTCGGAGGCCATCATGGATTCATTCAAGAGGTGCTTTTTATAGCGCAGGTGGTGTTCCAGGGTGGCCCAGCAGTCCATGGCAATGGTTCGGATTTGGATTTCGGCATTGACCCACTGGCCGATATCGGTCCGGACCCGGACCTGCAGGTGGTAGGACCGGTAGCCGGAGGCCTTGGGGTGGCGGATATAGTCTTTTTCTGCGACAAAAAGCAGGTCTGGCCGGGTGGCCAGCCAGTCTTTGATGGCATAGCAGTCGTCGATGAAGGTGCAGACCAGCCGGGTCCCGCAGCCGTCAAAGAGGTCCTGGGCGCCGAGGCGTAAGCCGCCCTTATTTAACCGGCCCAATTTCTCCTCCATAGAGGCCGGGGTCTTGATTCGGGCCTTGATGTATTCAATGGGGTTCCGCCCCTGCTTATTCAGCAGGTCGTACTCCATTTCGCCGAATAAGAGCTCTAGGCTTTCTTTGGCCTCGACCAGCCGGTCGTAATAGCCGCCATAGTAGAGGCGGGAGGCCGTTTTAATGTTAAATTCCTGTGCAGCCATAGGGATATCCTTTCTGTTCTGAGTCAGCTTATATGTATTGTCGCACTTTTAAGAGCGGCTTTCAAGCCGGCCCGGCGGAAAGGGGCAAGAAAAAAACCGCCTAAGGCGGCTTTTTGTTTATTTGTGATGGACATCTCCGTACTGGTCCGGGTCCTTATCAAAGGCCCTTTGGACATAGCTGCACACCGGGACGATTTGCCAGCCTTCTTCGCGGGCGTGGTTGACCAGGGCCTCCAGTAACTTGCCGGCGACTCCCTGGCCCCGCATGCTTTCGTCGACCACCGTGTGGGTGGCGCGGACGACCCCGTCCCCGGCCGGTTCGATGTCCAGGTAGGCTTGGGCCTGGTCGGCCCGGTCACCGATGTAAAAGCGGTTATGGTCAAAATGAATGGTTTCAGACATAGCTAAGCTCCTTTCTCCTTTGGCTTCTACCCTTTACATACCCAGCCCTCGGCCCTTTACCCGGAAAAAGCGGGAAAGATTGACATATAATCGTCGCAATATTAAAATAGACATATCACAGAAGAGGAGTGGAAGGGATGTATACAACTGTTTACGGAAATTTTGATACGCCGGAAGGCCTGGCCCACGGCCTGGATACCCTCCCGGTCGGAGAAAGAGATCGGGCGGTTTTAATGGTTTCCCGCCGGCAAGCCGAACTCTTAGACGGCAAATTGGTTGAACCGGCCCCGGTAGAAGTGGCTGAAGGGGAAGAAGCCCCGGCCCCGGCTGCCCCGGCCCCGGCCTATGATAACTTGAACCTCAAGCTCTGGCAGCGCCAACGGGCCAGCCTGCCAACCCTGGCTGTCGGTGACCTGCCTCCGGAAGAAGCAGACCTCAAGGATATTGCCAATGGCTTTAAGACCTACCTCAACAATGGCAAAATTCTACTGGTCCTGCGTGACCGTGACCTCTTAGAGAAAAAAGGAGACCAATCATGAAACAATATGTCGTAGACCCGTCCAGCAACACCATCATGGAAGAAGAACAGGAACGTCTTGATGGCAAGGTGGCCTTAGGCATGGCCATCGGCCTGGGCGCCTTTGCCCTGCTCCTGCTCATGGCTATCCTGCCCAACCGTCGTCGGAATGTCCAGCAGGCTAAGATGGCCGTTGCCCATCTCCGTCCCGACGGGATGCTCGAGCAGTTAGGCCGGACCGCAGAAACCGCTGTCGACGCCGGCAAGGATGCCGTTAAATCTGTCGAATGCAAGGGCCTCTGTAAAAAAGCCCTTTCCTCTTTCAACCGTTTCTTCAACTAGGTTGAGACCCTATACCATGTACCGGCCTTTCAGATGCAGAACGCCTGCCGGCTGAAAGGCCGGTTTTTTTATGTGCACTTATGGGCAAGAAAAACGCCCTTCCGGCCTGCAAGTGCAAGACGGAAGGGCGGAGAGAAGGCTTTACTTCATTAGGCTTTGGCGAGGGCAGCCCCCAGGGCCTTGGCATCGTCTTCTTCATCAGAGCCGGGTTCCGGAGAGTCCAGGATGGCTAGGCCGTCGGCCACCAGGGTGGCCCCGGTTTGGGCCGCTTCCTGGGCCCAAGTGTCCATCCATTCTCCACTGTTCCAGTTGTAAGAACCGAAGAGGGCGATTTTCTTGCCTTTAAGCTTGTCTTTGACATCGTCCCAGAGGGGCTGGAAGTCTTCGGTTTCCAGTTGTTCATCCCCCATGGCCGGGCAGCCAAAAGCAATTTTATCGCAGGCAGCTAGGTCATCAGCGCTGGTGTCCCAGGGTTGGACCATGGTCACTTCTGCGCCGGCTTCTTTGGCGCCTTCCGCCACCAGGTTGGCAATATTTTCCGTATTCCCGGTGCCACTCCAATAACAAATCGTGATTTTACTCATTTTCCACTTTCCTTTCTAGCGGGCTACAGCCAGGTCCGCTAAGCGGTGGCCGCAGCGATATAAATTGCGATAGCTATGGCTACATTGGTCATACCGGTTAAAACACAGCTGCGCCGCCTCGGTTTGAGAATAGGCGCACCAATGACCACACAGTTGGCATTTATTGCCGCCGTAAGCAATGAAGCACTTCACGTCTTCCAGCGGGTAGGATAAAAACACGCCCACTTCATGGGGAAAGGCCGGACAGGTCTTGATGCGTGCTTCTAAATCGTCCAGCGCCGTGTCAACCGTATCTAAGCAGTAATCATAAGTCTGTAAAAAGGCCCGGATATCCGGATCAGCCAGGTCTCTGGCCAAGTCGCTCTGCCGGTAGAGGTAGACGAGGGGGGCCCGGCCCTCCTTATAAAATAATCTCAGGGCCAGGCCGCAGTAGGACAGGGCCGGTGCCAGGCGGGCTGCTTCTGCCTGGAGGTCCCGGTCAGCAATACCATTGGCATTAAAGAGACCGGCCGTTTTTAAACCGGCCAGGGTCGGCGCACAAAAATAAATAAGTCTTTGCTCAAGCATAATGCCTCCACTTCGTTAGGTATGGCTAACTACATATGTAATTTATCAAATACCGGCCCGGCTGTCAACAGAAAAAAAGCAGAAAGAGTTTCATTTATTGAATAAGTATGGCCGGGCCCGGGTAAAGCCCGGTCAACGGCGGCCGGCAAAATCCCCACAAGGGGGGGCTAAGCCTTGAAGCGACCGGGCGCATGGCTTATACTAAAGGTATACTTCAATCAAAGGAGATGGCCGTATGTGGCAAGGAGCAAAGGATGAGGACCTGCAAGCGGCAGCGGCGGCCTTACGGGCCGGTGGCCTGGTGGCTTTTCCCACGGAAACCGTTTATGGTCTCGGGGCCGATGGCCTCAATGCCGCGGCCTGCGCACAAATTTTCGAGGCCAAGGGCCGGCCCCAGGACAACCCCCTGATCTTACATATTGCCGACCGGGCCATGCTGGAGGATATTGTAGAGCCCCTGCCACCGGCCGGGCAAGCACTGGCCGACCGCTTTTGGCCCGGGCCCCTGACCCTTATTTTAAGGCGGCGGGAGACGGTACCGGATGTGGTCACCGCCGGCCTGGATACGGTGGCCGTACGCTGGCCGGACCACCCGGTGGCCCAGGCCCTCATCCGGGCCACCGGTCGTCCCCTGGCCGCCCCGTCCGCCAATAAGAGCGGCCGGCCCTCGCCCACCCAGGCCTGGCACGTCCAGGCAGACTTTGGCGATGAATTGGCCGGTGTCATCGATGGTGGCCAGACGGCCGTCGGGGTGGAGTCGACCATTGTCGATGTGACCGTTGACCCGCCCAGCCTCCTGCGGCCCGGCGGCATTACCAAGGAGGCCCTGGAAGCGGTCATCGGCCCGGTGGCGGACCCCACCTTGACCAACCGGCCCAAGGCCCCCGGGATGAAGTACCGGCACTATGCCCCAAATGTCCCGGTTCTCCGTCTCCCCAATGCAGGCCTGGACACCGCCCGGGCTTTTTTAGCCCAGCATGCCGGGGAAAAAGTCGGCCTACTTTTAGATGATGAAAGCCTCAATGTCCTGGCCCCCTTTGACCCATCGGTCCTGGTTTGGAACCTGGGGCCCAAGACCCACCCTGAACTGGCCGCCGCCCGGCTCTTTGACGGCTTGCGCCGGTTGGAGGCCGCCGGCTGTGACATCATGCTTATTGCCAGTTATGATGAAACCGGTATGGGCCTGGCCGTGGCCAACCGGATCAATAAACTCAGTCAACCGCTAAAGGAGGAGGACGCGTGAACCTTGTCTTTGTCTGTACCGGCAATACCTGCCGGAGCCCCATGGCAGCTGCAGTGGCCATGGATAAGATGGCCCGGGACCCGGACCGTTACCGGGACCTGGCTCTGGTTTCCTGCGGGCTCTTTGCCCAGCCGGGAGCCCCCATTTCCGCCGGTGCCGCAGACGCCCTGGACCGGCATGGCCTCAAGGCCGGCGACCACCGGGCCATGCAACTGACCCCGGACCACGTGGCCGCAGCTGACCTCATTGTCACCATGACCAGCGCCCAGGCCGCCCAACTTAAGGCAGCCTTTCCCGATGCCGGCGCTAAGATCCGGCCCCTGGCGGCCCGGGATATCCGGGACCCCTTCGGCGGCGATGCAGATGACTATGAAGAAGCCTACCAAGATATAGACCAGGCTGTAGCGGCCTTACTGGAAGAGATAGCTAAGGAGGATGCGTCATGAAAATAGCAGTCGGTAGCGACCACGGTGGTTTAGACCTGAAAACAGCCATCGTCAACCACCTGGAAGCCCAGGGCCATGAAGTGATTGACTATGGGACAGACAGCTCTGATTCCTGTGATTACCCCTTAATTGCCCTGCCCTTAGCCAAGGATGTGGCCGCAGGTAAGTTGCCCCTGGGGATCCTCATCTGTGGCACCGGGATTGGCATTGGCATTGCCGCCAATAAGGTGCCCGGCGTCCGGGCAGCCCTCTGCCACGATACCTTTTCAGCCCATGCCGCCCGGGAGCACAACAATGCCAATATCCTGACCCTGGGCCAACGGGTCATTGGCCAGGGCCTGGCCCTGGAAATTGTAGACCGGTTTCTGTCAGCAACCTTTGAAGGTGGCCGGCATGAGCGGCGGGTGGATGAAATCGCCGCCATCGAAAGGGGCGAACTGTGATGGAAGACCAATGGACAGAAGCGACCCTAGCCGCAGACTTAAAGGCCGTTTTAAAGGACATGGTTGACCGGTCAGCTCCCCGGAGTGGCGATATTTTTGTGGTCGGCTGCTCCACCAGTGAAGTCCAGGGCCGGCGGATCGGCAAGGCCGGCAGCCCGGCAGTGGCCGATGTCCTCTACCCGGTCTTAGAGGACTTTGCCAAAGAATACCACCTCCGCCTGGCCTTCCAGTGCTGTGAACACCTGAACCGGGCCCTGGTGGTTTCCCGGGAAACGGCCATTATTGAGAACTTAACTGAAGTCAGTGTCATTCCCCACTACCGGGCCGGCGGGTCCATGGCCACCTGTGCCTACCGCCGGATGCGGGACCCCCTGGTTGTCGAAGACCTGGCCCACCGGGCCGGCTATGGGATTGATATCGGCCTGACCATGATCGGCATGCATATGCGGCCGGTGGCTGTGCCCATGCGGCTGGCCCACCATACCATTGGCGATGCCCAAGTGGCCTGTGCCTTCAGCCGCCCCAAGCTCATTGGCGGCGAACGGGCCCGGTACACCCTGGAAGAGGCTGATGCCTACCCGGGTAACGACAAAAAAGCATAAAGATAAGCAAAAGAGCTGGACACCTACTTGGATGTCCAGCTCTTATTTTTTTGTGCAGGGGAGGGGCCTAGCCCTTGGTGGTGATAAGGACCAGGCCTGCCAGGCAGAGGACCACCCCGGTCAGGGTCCGGAGGCTAATCGGTTCCTTGTAGAGGGCAAAGCCGATGACCAGGAGGGCCAGGGCCAGGAGGATATTGGCCGTCAGGGACCCCAGGCTCACCGGCCAGCCGGCCCGGTAGAGCATGATATAGCCCCCTTCCAGGGCTACTATGGCCAGGCCCAGGGCCAGGCTGGCCCCGTTCAGCCGGCTCAGGTCTCCGGCCAGGCTCACTTCCCCGGACCGGGTCAGGAAGTGGAGGCCCAGGCTCAGGGCAAAGGCCAGGGCATAGGCCAGGGAGAGGGCCAAAAAGGGCGGCGCCTGGGTCGGGATTTCCTTGGTGGCCAGGTTATAAACGATATTGGCAATAACAATAATGGCCAAGGGCCAGAGGGGTAACATAGCAGCCCTCCCTTAGTTTTGCCGGGGGCAGAGGCCGGTTAAGGTCACCGGGGTCTGCCGGCAAAGGGCTCGGAAGTCCACCCACTGGCCCCGGCGGCGCCAGCCGTCCTGGATATGGACCAGGAAGGCCCCGCCCCGGTAGACCTGGTAGCCGGTAATGATCATACTGTGCCGGGGCCAGGGGCCCCAGAGGGTACTCAGCATGACCCCGGCCCCTTTATCTACCTGTTGGCGGATAAAGGCCCGGGCCCCTCGCCGGCCAAGGGGCCCAAAGGCCAGCCGGGTCTTGGGCCGGACCGGGCTGCCCAGCCGGCGGCCAAAGGCCCGGGCCATGGCCCCAACGGTAAAGAAAAAGGTCCCGATTTTCGGGTGCCAGCCCCAGCGCCTGGCCGTTGGGAGGAGGGCCTCCATCAGGGCCCGGCCCTCTGCCGGCGAGGCCGTTGGCCGTAAGAGCCGGGCCAGGGCCACCGGGGTACAAATATTGGTCGCGGCGGTCCAGTCCTTCAAGCGGTAGGGCTGGACCCTGGCCTGGCCGGTTAAGACCGGCAAGCCCCACTTGGCCGCATAATCAGCCGGGGATACGCGCATATCAGACATTATTCACTCGCCTCCAAACGAACCGGGTCTAAAATCCGGAAGACCCGGCGGTCATAATCAATGAGCCCCTCCTGCTTCATGGCGGCCAAGGCCCGGGACAGGGAGGGCCGGGCCACCGCTAAAAAGGTGGCCATCTCTTCCCGGCTGTAAGAGAGGGTAAAGGGTTGCCCTGCCGACCGGCCCCCGGCCTCATCCAAGAGGAGGAGGGCGATTTTCCCCCGGAGGGTGGCCGCCGATAAAATCCGGACCCGGCGGCTCAGGTGTTGGGTCTGGCCGGCCAAGTCGCTGAGCATGTTGCGGATGACTTTTTGGTGGGCGGTACAGACCTGGGCGCACTGGCGGTAAAAGGCCCCAGCCGGGAAGGTCAGGGTCCGGCTGGGCTCCAGGGCCACGATGGCAAAGGGGTCCGGCTGGCCCTCGGCCTGGCCGGTCGAGAAGGCCGTGGCCTGGCCATAGGTCTGGCCCGGGACCAATTCGCCGGCCCGGACCTCCTGGCCCCCGGCTCCCAGCCGGGTCAAGGCCAGCCGCCCTTCCAGGACTAGGTAGAGTTCCGTCAGAGGGCTGTCCTGGTCGTGGAGGACCTGGCCCTTGGCCCATTGGCGCTCGAGGGGCATAACACAGGTCATAAAGCGGAGGACTTCCTCATCGCTGCAGTTTTTAAAGAGGGGGTAGGCTTGGAGATGGTGGTCACCGATAAACATTTTTCCTCCTAAAAGAGATGTGGGTAACAATTGTTACATAAACCAGTCTAGCAGACCGGTATAATCATGTCAAAAGCTGGTGCTATTTGAGGACACGATCAAGGAGGATTTTTTATGGAGGAAAAAATGTTTTGTTTTCAATGTGAACAGACCGCCGGCGGGACCGGCTGCAGCCAGGCCGGGGTTTGCGGTAAAAGCCCGGCCGTCGCCCTGGCCCAAGATGAAACCGTCGTGGCCCTAATCCGCCTGGCCCGGGCCGCCCTGCGCCAGGGCCCGGTCAGCAAGGAAACCGGCCGGCTCTTAATTGAAGGGCTCTTCTTAACAGTCACCAATGTCAACTTCGATGAAGCCGATATCCGCCGCTATAATGCTCTCTATCAGGAGGCCGGCGACGCCCTGGGCGCCGGCGCAGCAGATGACCTGTCACCCCAGACCCTTTTCCACGGGGACCGGGATATCGTCAGCCTCCGGTCCACCCTTCTCTTTGGCCTCAAGGGGATGGCGGCCTATGCAGACCACGCCCGGGTCTTGGGTTATGAAGACCCGGCCATCTACCAGGGCTGCGCAGCATTTTTAGCCGCCCTGGTCGAAGACCATACCGTTGCGGACTGGCTCGGCCTCCTCATGGACTTTGGTCACCTGAACTTAAAAACCATGGGTCTCTTAGACCAGGCCAATACCGAAAGCTATGGTCGGCCGACCCCGACGACGGTCTCCACCCATATTGCACCGGGCCCCTTTATTGTGGTCACCGGTCACGACCTCTTAGACTTAAAAATGCTCCTGGACCAAACCGAAGGCACCGGGGTGGCGGTCTACACCCACGGGGAAATGCTCCCGGCCCACGGCTATCCGGAACTGGCCAAGTATGACCAGCTGAAAGGCCACTTCGGCACCGCCTGGAATAACCAACAGGCCGAATTTGACAACATTCCCGGGGCCCTTCTCTACACCACCAACTGCCTGATGCCGCCCCGCCCCTCCTACAAGGATGCCCTCTTCACCACCGGCCTGGTGGCCTGGCCGGACCTGCCCCATATTGCCGCCGATGCGGAAGGGCACAAGGACTTTTCAGCGGTCATCGCCAAGGCCAAGGCCCTGGGCGGCTATGACCAGGGCCAGGAAAAAACCGGGGCCAACGGTGGCCACACCATGACCACCGGCTTTGCCCGGGACGCTGTCCTGGCCCATGCCGGCACCGTTGTGGAAGCGGTCAAAGCCGGTGACTTACGCCACATCTTCCTGGTGGGCGGTTGTGATGGGGCCAAGCCGGGCCGGAGCTACTATACCGACTTCGTCAAGGCCACCCCGGCCGATAGCCTGGTCCTCACCCTGGCCTGCGGAAAATTCCGCTTTAACGACCTGGACCTGGGTACCCTGGGCGGCCTGCCCCGGCTCATGGACATGGGCCAATGCAACGATGCCTACAGTGCCATCCAGGTGGCGGTGGCCCTGGCCGAAGCCTTTGACTGCGGGGTCAACGACCTTCCCCTGACCCTGGTCCTGTCCTGGTACGAACAGAAGGCGGTCTGCATCCTATTGACCCTCCTGGCCCTGGGCATTAAAAACATCTATGTCGGGCCCAGCCTGCCGGCCTTCTTCTCAGATACGGTCCTGCAAACCCTGGTTGAGACCTTTGACCTCCACCCCACTGGCCAAGCTGAAGAAGACCTGGCTGCTATTTTAGGCGCATAATCCTGTATATCGAAAATCCCGGTGCCCAAGGGCACCGGGATTTTCACTTGAAGCAAAAAGCGACCCTGCTGGTCGCTTTTTAGTCCTGACGTTCAGCCAGGAGGCCGGTCAGGAATTCATTTTCTTTTTCAGCCATATGGAAGGCATCCCGCATACACCGGGTCATCTCCCAGTCCTCATACCGCTTTTGTTCATCAGCGGTGAGCTGGCTATGGAGTTCTTGGTTCTTATTATTTAACTGGACCACCTTTTCCATCTCGGCAAATTCTTCCGGGGTGACCTTGTAGTGGTGGTGCAGGAGGTCCTTTTTATGGCCCTCCAGGTATTCTTCTAATAAGTCTGCGGTGTTTTCAGGCATATCTTCAAGCCGGGTATCCGGCTTGAAGGCACGGGCGATTAACTCCCTGCTGTCACCGTTTACATTGAAGATCATACGACTCCTCCTTAAATATGTACAGAACGTGTAACCTATAAGTACCCGCTGGCCGGCTTTTTCAAACAAGGGCCCGGATTTTTTACAGCCGGGCCCATTCGGATAAGACCAGGAAGGGCCGTAAGAGGGCCGGAAAGGACCAGCCCCCGGCCACCGGCGGTTCCAGCCGGATGGCCTTGAGCCGCTTGGAGAGGAGCACCCGGTCCATCTTCCCGCGGATGTAAAAGCCCTTGAGCCAGCTGGCCCGGGCCAGGGCCAGGAGGAGGGCGTCATCGGTCGGGTTGGGCGTCCCCTTCAGGGTCATATGCCGGACATAGCTGGCAGCTGAAGGGGGCACATCGCCAAGGTCATCGGCCTCATCGGCAAAGGGGAGGGGGAGGTCGGCATAGGCCTGCTGGCGCAAGGCCTGGACCTCAGCCCGGCTCAGCTGCCGGAAGAGGGGGCCGGGCCGGTGCTGGCCCTGGCAGATGGCCGTATAGCTGGCCGCCGTATGGGCCAGGGCCTCCGGCAGGGGTTTGGCTGCGTAAAAGCGCTGGCCGGAGACCCCCCAGACCACCCCGGCGGCTAGGAGGTCCCAGACTTCTGCCGCCAAGAGGGCCGCCCCGGCCGTTCGTCGGGGGGACATGAGGCCGGGCCGGCCTTCTGCGGTTAGGATGGCATAGAGGCCTTCACTGACGCCGGTCATGGCCGGTCACCCTTTAAAAAGGCCAGGACTTGGGGCAGGTCCCGCCGGCCCTGGGCCAGGCCCAGGTCAAAGGCCTGGCCAATGGCCTCGGGATCCAACTCGCCCCGGTCAACAGGCATGACAGCCGGGTGCATCATATAGGCAGCCCCCCGGTCAACCAGCCGGTGGCAGTAGGCCAGCTCCCGGTTATAGCGGGCAGGCCGGGTCCGCATGGCAGTCCCCAGATGGGGGTAGGCCAGGCCCACCGCCCGGCTTAAGAGGGCCGGGCCCCCTTCTTTTTTCCGGTAAGTCGCCTCCTGGGTGCGGATAATGAGAAAGCGCTTGTAGCTCCGGACCAGGGCCGGGCTCAGGGGGATACTCTCGCTTAAGCCGCCATCCACATAGCAGGTGCCTCCAATCCAGGTGGCTGGCATCATGATGGGGAGGGAGCTGGAGGCCCGGACAATCCGGCCCATATCTTCAGCGGAATGTACATCTTTCCGGGTCCACCAGCGGGCCTCGCCGGTATCCCGGGTAAAGGCCCCGATGGCGAAGTCGGTATCATTGGCCAGGTAGCCCTGCCAGTCAAAGGGGATGGTCCCGTCGGGCCGGCAGGCATCTTCATAAATGTAGCGGGCATTGAAATACCCCTTGCCCCGAAGGAAATGGCCCAGGCCGCCAAAGTCCGGTTCCTCGGCCATGGTGACAAAGGAGGCCCGGAGCCGGGGCCGGTCATCCGATAAGAGGCAGGAAGCAATGGTGCCCCCGGCGGAAACGGCTGCAATAAAGGGAAAGCGCAGGTCGGCCTCCATTAAGGCACTGACCATACCGGCGCTGTAGGCGGCCCGCATGCCGCCCCCTTCCAGGACCAGGGCGACGTCGTCAAATAGCATCATAAGTACCCTCCTTCTATGGTATAATCATACCATCAATAGAGGCCCTTTGCACACCGGCGGCCAAGAAAAAAGACCTGTCGCGGGGGAGCGAACAGGTCAGGAAGAGGGGGGCAAATGCGGGGGTGCGAATCACCAGGGTTATAAAATTTTTTGTTAGAAAGTATAAATAACCTACCCTTAGGATACACTGTCCCCTATTTAAAGTCAAGCCCTATTCCGTCGTCTTTCAGGAGGGAGAAAGGAAGACCATGAGCATACTGATTATCGGCGATTCCAATACCTTTGGCTACCAGCCCGGCGGCGGCCGCTACCTGGCGGCCGACCGCTGGCCGGACCTTCTCCGACGGGCCCTGGCCCCCAGGCAGGTCCGGATAGAGGGACAAAATGGCCGCTTTTTTTCAGGGGCCCTCTGTGGGGCCGGAGGCCTGGCAGATGGCCAGGGGGTCCTCCGCCGACACCTGGCCCTGGACATGCCGGGAACCCTCATCCTCCAGCTGGGCACCAACGACCTCCTGGCCGGCCTGGGCGTCGCTGTCCTGGCGGATGCCCTCTACCAGACCCTGGCCCCCCTGGCCGAGACCTGCCAGGTGATCGGTATCCTGCCCCGGGCCCTTGATCCCCTGGAAGGGGACCTGGCCTTTGGCCCGGCCTGGATGGTCCAGGCCTGCCGGGCCCTGGCCAGGGACCTGCAGAGCCGGCCCCTGCCGGCCGGGATGACCTGGCTGGAGGGAGAAGATGCCTGGATTGACCCCTTTGACGGCATCCACCTGTCTGCCGGCGGCCACCACCAGCTGGCGGCCCGGGTCCTGGAGCTGGTCGCCCATGGTTAAGCCGCAGGATTATTCAAGTGACCAAGACCGGCAAAGGACCCTGGCCCGGATCCTTGCTGCTCTGCCGGCCGGAACCCCCATCCTGGTCAGTGCCTGCCTCCTGGGTGAACCCTGCCGCTATGATGGCCGGGACAATGGCCTGCCGGCGGTCCTGGCCCTGGCGGACCGCTTTATCCTCTGCCCCATCTGTCCGGAAGTGGCCGGGGGCCTGCCTATTCCCCGGCCCCCGGCTGAACGCCAGGGCCGGGCGGTGCGGACAGCCGCCGGGGAAGATGTGACCGCCGCCTACCGGCTGGGGGCTGCCAAGGCCCTGACCCTGGCCCGGGACCGGGGCATTCGCCTGGCCATCTTAAAGGCCAAGAGCCCCTCCTGCGGTAGGGGGCAGGTCTATGACGGGACCTTTTCCCGGCGTCTGGTTCCCGGTGATGGGGTCACCAGCGAATGCCTGGAGGCCAAGGGCATCCGGGTCTTTACGGAAAAGGACCTCCCCTCCCAAGGTCGGTAAGATAGCCCGGGACAGATAAAAATTGGAAGACATAAAGAAGTCCCTCCTCGTTTTTGAGGAGGGACTTCTTTTGTGTTCTAAGTGAGGGCAAGGGAGGGGGTCTCCCGGTGACGCGGCTTATTTTTCAATGACCGTCCGGCCACCCATGTAGGGGATGAGGACTTCCGGCACTTCAATGGTCCCGTCTTCTTTTTGGTAGTTTTCCATAATGGCAGCCACCGTCCGGCCTACAGCCAGGCCGGACCCGTTCAGGGTGTGGACAAAGCGGACCTTGCCGTCTTCATCTCTGAAGCGGAGGTTGGCCCGGCGGGCTTGGAAGTCCAGGAAGTTGGAGCAGGAAGAGATTTCCCGGTAGTTGTCATAAGAGGGGAGCCAGACTTCCAGGTCATAGGTCTTGGCGCTGGAAAAGCCGATGTCGCCGGCAGCCAGGGTGATGACCCGGTAGGGGAGCTTGAGGGCCTGGAGGAGGTCTTCAGCGTCCTGAGTCAGGCTTTCCAGTTCTTCCCAGCTGTGGTCCGGGTGGGCCAGCTTGACCATTTCCACCTTGTGGAACTGGTGTTGGCGGATGATCCCCCGGGTGTCCCGGCCGGCAGACCCGGCTTCAGACCGGAAGCAGGGGCTGAAGGCGCAGTATTTAACGGGCAGGTCGGCGGCGGTTAAAATTTCGTCCCGGTGGAAGTTGGTCACCGGCACTTCAGCGGTGGGGATCAGGTAGTAGTCGGTATTTTCAATGTGGAACATATCTTCAGCGAATTTCGGCAGCTGGCCGGTGCCGAAGTCAGACCGGCTGTTGGTCATATAGGGGGGGATAAGCTCGGTGTAGCCGTGTTTTTCGGTGTGGAAGTCCAGGAAAAAGGCGATGACAGCCCGTTCCAACCGGGCGGCGCCTTTTTTGTAGAAGGTAAACCGGCTGCCGGTGACCTTGGCCCCCCGTTCAAAGTCCAGGATATCCAGGTCCTCGCCCAGTTCCCAGTGGGCCTTGGGGGTGAAGGCGAAGGTCCGCGGGCTGCCGACGGTCCGTTCAACCCGGAAGTCGTCCTCGCCGCCGTCCGGAATATCTGCTGCCGGGATATTGGGGACCCCGGCCCGGAAGGCATCCAGCTCTTCGGCAATCTGCCGGTGCTCATCCTCGATGGCGGCCATCTTTTCCTTGACCGCATTGACCTCGTCCATAAGGGCCTGGGCATCTTCGCCCTGCCGCTTGGCCTCGCCAATGGCCTTGCTCTTGGCATTGCGCTGCTGCTGGAGGGTCTCCATTTCAACAGTCAGGTCCCGGTAGCGGCGGTCCGCTTCCAGGAAGGGGGTCATATCCAGGTCGTCGCCCCGGCGGCGGACCCCTTCAACAACAGCTTCCGGATTTTGACGCATGAGTTTTAAGTCTAACATGAGAATCTCCTTTCTCTTTTGACAGGCTGGTTAATCTATAGGGGTGAGTAATTCATTTGGTAAGAATATATATTCCGGCTGGATCATCCCGTTTAAGGCGGTGATTTCAGCTAAGAGGTCCTCATTGGGGGCCTTGTCCAGCATGATCCACATGAGGGCGATGTCCCGGGCCTCCTCCTTTTGGCCCAGGACCATACCCCGGATATTGACCTGGCGGGCCCCCAGGAGGGTCCCGACCTGGCCGACCATCCCCGGCCGGTTGGCGTGGGGGACGAGGAGGAGGTGGGCTGTCGGTTCGGCGGTGAAGCGGAACTGGTCCAACCGGGTCAGCTGGATGGTTTGGTGGCGGATGCTCCCGCCCACTTCCAAGCTGCCGCGGATGGTGGCGGCCGCTGCCGACAGGCCATCGGGCCGCTGGCTAGCGGCCTGCCAGTGGCGGTCTATCCCGGCTTCATCGGCCCAGTGGCGGGCAGAGACCCGGTTGATCCGGCCTTCGCCCAGGCCATGGGCCAGGCCTTCTAGAAAGGCCGCCCACAGGGCCTCTTCATTGAGGTCCGGGGCTTCACTGCCGCCGTAGAGGTTTACCTGCTTGGGGGGCCGGTCCAGCCGGGCCCCCAGCATTTGCCCCAGGAGGGTGGCCAGGCGGAGCCAGGGGGCATGGACCCGTCTTTCGGCCAGGCGGAGGCGGGGGATATTCATCGCCGATTCCACCGCTTGGCCCCGGAGGGCCAGGATCAGGTCCCGGGCCATTTCCCGTTCGATGCTCCGCCGGGCCTCCAGGGTATTGCCGGCAGCGGCAATGGTGCAGGCCTCGCCGATATACCGGCTGAGGACCGTCTGGATTTCCTCATAGCCCGGCGGCAGGTCAATGATAAAACGGTTCAGGTAGCCCCAGTCCAGGGCCCGGACCACCTCATTCATCCGTAAAACCTGGGGGTCGCCCAGGTGAATGAAGATGGCCTCCTTGCGGAGGAGCTGGATCTCATCCTTACCGAACCGGCCCTCGCCGACAGCGGCCCGGGTTTGCAAATTCACTAAAATATCCACACTGACCAGGAGGTCAATGGTGGGCAGGAGGTCCGCCTCGTAGAGGTCCGCCTGGACCCGGTTGCATTCCTCGCTGCTTAAGACCACCTGGAGGCCGAAGGCCTTGGCCCGGCGGGCGACCTCCTTGCCTGTAGGCCCAAAGCCCAAAATGCCCAGCCGTTTACCGGCCAGCTCCACCGGGTCATACTTGCCGGTCCGGGCCTCGGTGAGGATTTTCATTAAGATAAAGTCCGCCTGACTGGCCGACTCCCCCCGGAGGGGCTCCAGGACCAAAATCCCCGCCCCCGTTGCCCGGGGCACATCTAAGAGCCGCTCATCCCGGTTCAGCAGGCCAATGGCCGCCAGCTGTCCGTGGGCTTCGTAGACCATATCCGGCAATTCACTGCCGGCGCTGAGTAAGAGACCATCCGCCTTGGTGGAGGCCTCTGACCAGGAGAGGTCCCGGTCAATCTGGCCCAGGTCCACCTGCTCCTTTTGAATCAAGGCCAGGGTCGAATCCAATAGGGGAATATTTGTGGCAATATACAAGGCCCTTCTCCTTTCAGGCAATGACTTGGCAGCCCACCGACGGCAATAAAAAAACGCCCCTCCATATAAAGGGACGAAATAATCCGCGGTGCCACCCGAATTGCAGCTAGGCTGCCTCTTATAGGCGGATAACGGCCGCCGGCCGAGGCTTTTCAGCCTGCGCTCCGAGGTGGAAAGACCGACTTCCCTACCGGTTTTCACCAAGCCACCGGCTCTCTAAAAAGGAAGGACAGTCGTAGTCTCATCATTGCTAAAAAATATCTGTTATTGCCCCTATTATAGGCAGAAAACCCACCGCCTGTCAATGCAGAAAGTCGCGGTTTTATCATCCGGATATAAATCCGGCAGTACTCGCCGGGGCCAAAAGGACCCTTTTAAGCATGGGCAAAATTTAAAAAACATCATCAAATAAAAGGATAAAATGGAGGGCAAGTAAAGATGCAAAAACCGTTACCATCAGCTAATATGCATATTGAGGAATGATTAGTAATAGATAATAAGTACTCCCTGGGCGTTCATTCAATTAAGGGAAGTGAAAGCGGCCTTGGGCTTAGGCAGGTCAATAGCCGGTTCAAGGCCTGCTTGGGGGCAGGCGACCGGAAGGTTGTCCGCCTAAAAGGGACATACCCGGTCATTAGCTATTATTAACCGGCTTTTAACAGCAGGCGATCTCCCTATCGCCTGCAAGTCCCTGGCCATGGCCATTTAAGCTGGCGGGCAGCGGCTACCTGGTGAAGGCGGGTCGGCTCTCGGAAGTCGACCTATCCCCTGCTCAGGTCGCCGTTAACCATAGTACCATTTACGACCACCAACCGGTAGCGATAAATATAGGGTCACCTCACATTTTATCCTACCGGCTGGCAGGGTCAAATCCTATAAGGAGGTGATTCATGTTTTGCGCTAAGAAGCAACACGAATCCGGTACCCCGAATGCTCTCATCCAAAGATTCGTCAGCCTGCGTTAAAGCACAGGCAGGCGCTTCCTGGATAGCGGCCCCTTGCCCGGACAGCGTCCCCTCGAAAAGCGGCTTGGACCGGGCAACTCGTTTTTAAGGTGGGAGCGACCGGAGGGTCTACAATTGAGCTGGTCCGGCCTGCTTACCCTTGTTGCCGGCCGTTTATCAGGCATGGTCCATCGTTGGTATCGTCACCCTTGCACATAGGATTAAAAAATAACATAAAATAAAAAGGAGAGTAAGATTAAAAATGAATCAAGTCATTAAAAAAATCGGTGCAGCCCTCTTGGTTGCCATCTTTCTCGCAGTTAATGTTCTGCCCAGCGTAGGGGCCTTTGCCGCAGATGCGGAAAAGGGGACCATTACGATTAATGATGCCGTGTCCGAAAAAAGTTACGATATTTATAAAATCTTTGACCTGACTTATAAGGGTGACAACGTTTCCTATACCATCGCCAAGGACTGGGATGGCTTCTTTAACGATAAGGGGAAGGCTTACATTGTTGACCAAAACAGTGGCAGTCTGAACCCGATTATTGTTAATGGACAAGTCAAATACATCAATATCACCACTGACAATGTTGCTGAATTTGCCAATACTGCCTTTGCCTATGCAGCTAAAAATATTCAGGTGACAAAAACCGTCACCGCAGCCAAAGACCAAACAACCGCTACCGCTGAAGGCCTAGACCTCGGTTACTACCTGGTCAATGCCAAGGGGGCTACGGATCTAAAGAAAGATCAAAAATCCATCGTTTCTCTGACCTCTACCAAGCCGAACGGGAAGGTGAATGTTAAGGCCACCTACCCCACCATCGAGAAAAAAGCTGACAAGGAAACCGCAGATTTTGGTGACCCCATTACCTATACTCTGACCGGCCAAGTACCGGACACCACCGGCTACAGTCAATACACCTATAAAATCACCGACACCTTGGGCAACGGATTAACTTTCTTAGATGCAGACCAGGTTGTCGTTAAAGTGGATGGAACCCCCCTTACAGAATACGTAACGAAAAAAATTGAGGGACAAACCCTAACCGTTGACTTTGACATGTTAGAACTGCAGGACAAGGTTGGTAAAACCGTTGAAGTGACCTACAAGGCCAAGCTCAATGAAAATGCTGTTATCGGTAAAGGCGGGAACGACAACAAGGTGTCCTTAGAATATAGCAATGATCCGAAGGATTCCAAGAAAACAGAAAAAACCCCTGATAAAAAAGTACCGGTCTATACGGCTATCCTGACCATTAATAAGTATGACGGCAAAGATAAGACTGGGGAAACCAAACTGGCCGATGCCAAGTTTGTTCTGAAAAATAAGGAAGGTAAATTCTATAAATATAATGATGCGACCAAGGCCGTTAGCTGGGTGACTGATAAAGAAAAACCCACCGTAGTCAATACGACTCCCCAGGGTAAAGCCCAGTTCAAGGGCCTGGCCAGTGGGGACTACCAACTCATCGAAACCGAAGCCCCCAAGGGATACAACCTTCTGACTAAGCCGGTAGATGTTAAAGTAGACGCCAAGAACTGGGAAAATGAAGCCTTTTGTAAAGCAGATGTCGCCAACAATTCCGGTTCTGAACTTCCCTTCGTCGGTGGCATGGGTACCATCGCCTTTATCATCATCGGGGGCGGCATTGGTCTTTTAGCTGCCGGCCTCTATCGGCGGAACCGTCAAGTGGAAGGCAACTAAGTCCTTAGTTTGACTTATCCCCTTGAACTGAAGAAAGGATATACGCCGCTGAAGACCCTTTCGGCGGTGTTTCGCTTATGCAAAGAGAAAAAACAGCCCTCCTATCCCTTTTGCTCATGCTTCTGGGCCTTCTAATCCTCTGCTATCCGGTCTTAGGGTCCTTTGTCAATGGCTTTACCCAAAGCCGGGCCATTGTCCACTATTCGGAAAAGGTAGAGGCCCTGAGCCCGGAAGAAAGGGAGGCCCTCTTAAGAGGGGCCCAAGCCTATAACCTGGCCCTGCAAAATAACCCGGCGGCCTTTTACCAGCCGGACCTTATCCCCGGCTATGAAGATATCCTAAACCCCGGTGCTGACGGCCTTATGGCCTATGTCACCATTCCGGCCATCCGGGTCAAGCTCCCCATCTACCATGGGGTCTCCGAACCTGTCCTCCAGGTCGGCGCCGGGCACCTGTCCGGAACGGCCTTCCCCATTGGGGGACCGGGCAACCATGCGGTGATTTCCGGCCACAGTGGCCTGCCGACAGCCCGGCTCTTTACCGACCTGCCCAAGCTGACCAAAGGAGATAGCTTCACCGTCCATGTTTTGGACCAAGCCTATAAGTATAAAATTATATCCATCCAAAAGGTCACCCCGGAGCAGACGGAAAGTCTGAGGCCTGTGCCCGGTCGGGACCTCTGCACCCTCTTTACCTGTACTCCCTATGGGATTAATACCCACAGGCTCCTGGTGACCGGTGAAAGGGCCCCTGATAACCGGCCGGCCGATCTGCCCCACAAGGCCGGTCTCCACTGGCCTCCCTGGTTGACGGGCTACCTGAAAATAGCTGCGGCCCTCATCGCCTTTGCCGTCAATATCCGCTTAATTATCAAGCATGCCCTTCTTTATCGCAGGGCGAAAAAAGCCGCCCAAGACCAAAAGAAAGGAGATTGCAGTGAAAAAAGAGAATAGACCCTTAGGCCTTCTGAGCCTCCTGCTGGTCTTGAGCCTCCTGCTAACCACCAGCTGGCCGGCCCAGGGGGCAGAAGCCCTGGCCGGACCGGAAGTCAGCACTTCTTTTGGCAATACGGTCTTTAACCTCTACCAAATCGCCGAAAAGGACCCGGCAGGTGCCTGGCAAGCCTGCCCTCCCTTTCAGGGCTATGCCGTTGACCTCCGGCTCGATTCGGACGAAGGCAAGCGGCAGGCCGCCGAGACACTGGTTGCCTATATCAGCAGGGACCGGCTTTCTCCTCTCCAAGCCGTCCGCGCAGATGCCGGTGGCAAGGCCTCCTTTGCAGCCGTTCCGGCCGGCCTTTACCTGGTGACCGGCGACAGTAGCCAAGACGGCAGCGGCCGCCGGCCGGTGCCCACCCTTCTTGAATGGCCGGCCCAAAAAGGGGCTAATGCCCCCATCCGGCCCAAGTATGAAGTGCCGGACAAGCCCGTCCCGCCCGACCAACCGGGTAAACCCCCAAAACCGGATGACCTGACCATCCATGCCCTTAAGAAATGGGATGACCGGGAGGGTGCCGACCGGCCCAAGTCCGTCCAGGTCCAGCTCGTCCAGGATGGCAAGGTCATCGAGACGGCCACCCTATCTGCCGAGAACAACTGGCAGAAGGACTGGTACCGGCTCCCCCGGGACCATAGCTACCATGTGGTGGAAAAGACCGTCCCCGCCGGCTATAGCCTACGGATCGACCGGGAGGGCTGGACCTTCACCCTGACCAATAGCAGGACTGAAGCTCCGCCCAAGCCCCTGCCGAAAGACCCACCGACCCATCATCCGCCGGCAGACCAACCGCCTCAAAAGCCCCCACAAAAGCCAACCCCCAAGCTGCCACCTGCAACCGGCCCTAAAATCCCCCAAACGGGCCAGCTCTGGTGGCCGGTCATGGCCCTGGCCCTTCTGGGGCTGGGCTTTTCCTTAAAGGCCTACCGGGCGAGTAAAAACCCCCAAGAGGACGACCAATGAAAGCCCCCCGGACCTACCTGGTCTTGGCCCTGGTCTGCCTGGCCGCCGCCCTGGTCCTGACCGGATATAACCTTTACGATGCCCGCCGGGCCGGCCTGGAGGCCGCGCGTCACCTGGCCGCCCTCCAAGCTGTGAGCGGTCAGGCTTTGAACCGCCGGGCAGCCGGCGGTCAAGCCGGTCTGGACCCGGGCCAGGCTCATGAAGGCATGCCCACCGTCCAGGTGGATGGTCGGCCCTATATTGGTGAAATCATCATAGAGGCCTATGGCCTCCACCTACCGGTCATGGCCGACCTCAGCTCCGAGAACCTCCGCATGGCCCCCTGTCTTTACCGGGGCGCCCTGCCGGACAACCATCCGGTCATCGCCGGCCACAACTACACCAGCCACTTTGGCCCCCTCCTTACCCTGTCTACCGGCAGCCGGGTCCTTTTTACCGATACCCTGGGCCGGACCTACACCTATCGGGTGGCCAAGCGGGAAACCCTCGCCGATACGGCCCTTGCTGACCTACTGGACAGCCGGCCCACCGACCTGACCCTGGTCACCTGTACCCTGAGCGGCTACACCCGGTGTGTATTGCGATGTGAGCTAGTGGATGGTGGAAGGTAGTTGAAGTAGCTTGTCTTCAAAAAAGACAGGCTACCGCTGGGTTGGAAAAAAGGCCGATTGGCCCCTTGAGTTTCCTGTCGCTAATAAAAATAATGATAAACAGTTTCCTATACTGGAATTTTAAGAAAACGATTCAAATGGAAGGTAAAGCGTAAAATAAAAAATGAATTGCACTAAGGAAGGTGGTATTCATGAAAAAGGGAAGGAAAGCGATGACAAAAACGCTTTCCCTGCTGATTATCATGTCATTGTTACTGACCTGCTTACCTGGACACCTCGTCTTTGGGCAGGATAAGCCGGTCAACCTGCCGGTCGCAGCCGGGTCTGAGCCGGACAAACCGGTAGCGAAGAAGGATCAAAAGCCGGCGGAAGCGGCTAAGCCCCGGTCGGAAAAGACCGGCCCGGCGCTATCACCGGAAGAAGAGAACCGGTTGGCTGCCCTAAAAGACCGGGTTGAAGCAGAAGCGGCGGCTAACTTTGACGGTGATGCCCAGGCCTTCCTGGCCGATGTGCAGCTGACCCCGGTAGCTGACCGGGATAGAGACCGTCCCCTTGTCAACTGGGAACCGGTCGACCCGGATAAGGGCTACCTGGCCCTCTCCTTTGACCGGGTCCGGCTCCAGGTCGGAGACAGCTTAACCCTCCGGCTGGCAGAGGGCGTGACCCTGGTCCGGGCCTACTACCAACCTGCTGACCTGGCATCTTTGCAGGACCGGCTGGCCGGGGCGGAAGACCCCCGAGCCGGCCTCCAGGCCCTTGAGGAAATCGCCCCGGCCTACGCCCTCGACCGGGAGGGCCTGGCTCCGATAGACCCGGCCGACAGCCCCACCGAGGACCAGGAGAAGTTCCTTACCCTACAAGTGACCAAGGCCGACCTGGCCCATTTTAAGCTCCTGGTCCAAGTCCCCCGGCCCCTGACCGGTCCCCTGGTCCAGGTCTCCTTCAAGGAGACTGATTCAGGCGAGTCCTTTACCCTCCAAGCCGGTAAGGCCAAAAAGTCTACCGGGGTAAAAACCGGCCCGGCGGCCGGACCGGAAGCCCCCGGCCTAGAGGAAACCCCTGAAGGCATAGATCCGGCTGATCCGGAAGCGGAAGACCAGTCCAAGGATATGGATACCCTCACCGGTGCCCTCGGCCCCCTCTATGAAGACGGCATCCTCCCGGACCTGGCCCCGCCTAAACTGCGGTCCAGTCGGAGCCACCATGACCATGACTACTATCATGATGACTATGGCTCTGGCAAGACCATATGGGTAAGTAAAAAATGGTCAGATGGAAACCAAAATCATCAAGGGCAGTCGGTAACAGTATACCTTTACAAGAACTATAAGGTTAAACTTGAGAATAGTTATAAGAAAGAAAAAACGCTAAGAAATGTCCCCTACAAGACCCTTACCGTTTCCGCTGACTATCGTTGGCAGGCCTCTATTGATGATGTGCGGTCCGAAAAGGAACAGGAAGACCATATAAAAGATAGAAAAGATATCTTTGAGGAGGACTTAAGACGCATAGGTGAGAGCGTCCCTAGATACAAAAAAATTAAGGAAGTCAAAGACTTTTATTACACCATTGCTGAAAAACCGGTTCAGGGTTATAGCTCAAGGGTTTCAGGTCGTGGTGGCAACTTTACCATTACGAACACAAGCAATAACCCCAACCCCAAACCAAATCCTGAACCGGCTCCTAATCCCGATTCAGGTTATGATAAAGGCAAAGCCATTCGGATACAAAAGATTTGGCAAAACGATGACGAGGAAAGCCGGCCCGAATCTATTACCGTCAAGCTTTGCAAGACGTATACTGTAAAGCTAAAAGACAGCAATAGGAAATATATAACCCTAAAGGATGTCCCCTATCAGACCATTACTCTATCCAAGGCGGAGGGTTGGGATAAAACAATTTACGAGTATTTGGAGAAACAGCAAGAAAGGTATATCAGAGAAAACCCGGGGCAATTCGAAAAGGATATGCGTCTTATTGGGGAAGAGGTTCCCTCTTACAAGTATATAGATGAGGTTAAGGACTTTTCTTACAGTATTCAGGAAGAGCCCATTAAAGGATATACCGGTCGTGTAAGTCGTTATGGCGGTAAATTTACCATTACTAACAGGGCGACAGACCTCAAACCAAATCCGGAACCGGGACCGGCTCCCAACCCAAATCCCAGCGATATCGATACAGACTTAAGGGTCAATAAGATGATCGACTACTTGGGTGATGACGGCAAAAACTCGGATACGGATCTTGCCGGCGAAGATGCCTACCGCCAGTACCTGGAGATTCAGGGCGAAGAGGCCCAAGTCGATGCCCCCGGCTATGACTTCCTTATCGCTGTTGATACCACGTCTTCTATGACGGCAGATGACTATAGCGGTGAGCAGCGAGATGTGGTCGCCAACCGCCTCCTCAATGGCGATGATAGGTATAGTACTGCCGATGGCCTCCTGACCAAGCTCCTGGCTGCCAACCCAAAGAACAAGGCGGCGGTTATGACCTTTGTAGGACAAGGCCGGGATAAAAAGCACACGGAAGGCTATGCTTTAGATAAGGAAACCGGCTATCAATTGGAGTGGACCTCTCTTGGCAATCAAAGCAAGGCCCCCTATACCTCCGTTCTTTATGACAGCGGCAGTGGCACCAACTACTGCACCCCCCTTTACCGGGCCGCCCAAATCTTTAATGAAGTCCAAAACGACGGCAATAAAAAGGTCCTCATCTTTATCACAGATGGGGAACCCAATGAATACGTTACAAAATATGATCGTGATAATACCGTCTATATTCCCGGCTATAAGAAGGGCGGTAGCTGGGAAGATAGAAGGGCGTACACGGAGGCTGCCTATAATTACTTGAAAAGCCAGGTCAATGAAAATATCGACTTCCACGCCATTGCCATCAAGATTACTGAAGACCGGCGGGGAGACCTCCAAGCCTTGGCAAATATGGCCGGCGGAGATGTTCACCCGGCTGACGATGCAGCTCAACTTGAGCAAGCCTTTAATGATATCGCTACGGTCTATTACCCCAATAACCTTTACCTGGAGGATACCCTTAGCAAATATGTCAACTTGAATACTGACCGGCTGGACTTCAAGATTAAGATGCTTAAAAATGGCCGGGAAACCGTCATCTGGCAAGGGGAGCCCCGACCGGATGACTACAATGAGCACTATAACTATACTCCTATAGGTTATGCCACAAATGGCGGCGGTAACATCATTGACTGGGCCTCTTATTCACAGAATGTGTACGGGAAAGACCGGGTCCAGGTGAAGTTTAAGCCCGGCTACAACCTCGGCGGGGCCCGCTTCCGGGTTTCCTATAATATCAAGGCCAACCAGACCGCCAAAGACTACCTGAGGGATAATAATAACCAATATCCAGATGTCGGCGACCGGGAAACCGATTTTGGCAAAAATGCGACGTCGTCAAATAAGGCCGGTTTTCATTCCAATACCCGGGCGGTCATCCGGTATAGGCAGCATGGTCAAGACCACACCAAGCTCTTTCCCCACCCGGTGGTTCAGGCAAGCCCCTCAGACCCGGAGCAGGTGCCTGAGCCGGGTCCCAACCCCTCGGACTTAAAGCCGGAAGTCAAGGTACACAAGCAAATCGACTTCTTAGGCGACGGGGTTCAAAATAAGGATACCGATATCCAAAAAGGGGCCAAGCAAAATCAACTGAACGATCTGTACCGCCTTTACCTGGATGTAGAAGGCATTAAGGCAAAAAAGAATGATGCAGTAGACCTACTCTTTGTTATCGACCATTCGAGAAGCATGGCGAAAAAAGATATGACAGGGCCCAATGGAGAGACATGGAATCGCTCTCAAGCGGTCATGCACCTATTAAATGATACAACTTTAGTTCACAATTTCTTGGGGAAGAATGAAAACAATCGGGTGGCCTTTGTTGCCTTCGACGGAATTAAAAAGCAAAAAGATGCCTACTCCTATCAACGGGATGTCGCTGTCATACGGGGTTGGTCACACCATTTTGATGGGGGTATTACCCTGCCGATTCCCAATAGAGGCTATGGCTCCACCAACTACCATGCCGGTTTGTACAAGGCTCTGGATATGTTTAAAGGGTCACGAAATAAAAAGGTTATGATCTTTATTAGCGACGGTGTGCCGACAATGTTTATCCAGGAAGATGGCACTCCCGGTGGTGGAGGCGGTCCCTATGATGTAAACAATGTGCGTGCTTGTAGGAATGCTGTTATGGGCTATATTCAAAATACCTTCTATAAGGACCACCCGGATATCTTGACCTATGCTGTGGGCGTATCGAGGGATATTACCCAACCGAACCCGAAGACATCTGCCAGTCCTGTGATTCTTCAAGAAATGGCAAGGTTGAGCGGCGGCGATTATATTGGCGTCGATACTGACACCAATGAATTGGTGAACCGGCTGTCCAGTGTTATTGAAAAGGCCGTATCCGGCGTAGTCATTGAGGATGAACTTAGTGACTATGTGGACATGGTAGACCGAAGCCAAAGAGATTTTAAGGTCATTAAAAGGGATAGGAATGGCCGTGAAGAAGTTCTTTGGGGAGATGGTGAGCCTGATGGCTGCATTCAGAACCTACTCTACGAGAGAAGCAAGAGAAGAGTCATTCTAGTCTTTGCCCCTGATTATAAGCTGGAGGACGGTTGCAAATACGTGCTCTCCTATAATATCAAGGTCAATGATAAGGTCAAGGCCTATTATATGGAACACCGGGCCTATGATGCCGAAGGGGATGCCGGTACAGACTACGGCAACAATGCCACCTCATCTAAGCAACCCGGTTTTCACTCCAACAAGGCTGCTAAGGTGTCCTTTAACGGCGGCGAGCAGGCCTATCCCCACCCGGTCGTCCAGGTTCAGGATGTTCCCGGCCGTGAATTGCCTGATGCCGGCGGCCTTGGGCGGTCAAGGCTTAGTCTGGCAGTAGGTTTGAGTGTTTTATCCCTGTCCGGCCTTGCCCTAAGGCGGCGGAGAAGCTTCTAACCCCCCCTAAAATAGCCAAGCCCTAGCGGCATTTCTCTGTCCGGCCCGGCGGGCGAGACAGAAAAGACCACCGACCTCTTATCGGTCGGTGGTCTTTCTATATTTAGGGGGGTTAGCCACGGATTTTTTTGTCTATGATCATCTTATGGTAGTAGTCATCAAATTCCTCAGGGGTGCTTTCGATGGTCCGCTGGGTCATGTGGTTGGTTATGGTCAGGAGGAGTTTGTGGAGATTGGGGACGGAGGGCAATTGCTCAAAGTTGAAGAGGAGCTTACCTTCAGGGGGATTAGGGAAGACAAAGTCTGTAATGAGGACTTCATGGCCGGTATGATGGAGGGCTTCCAGGTCGATTTCTTCGCCTTTATAGACTTCTGCCTGGAGGACTCGGGGGTTGAGGCAATTGAGAAGGTTGGCTAGGGTTTTGGCGTAGTAGTGGTCATAATGGCTGACAACCAGGGCCCGGTAGGGCGGGATGTTTTTCATCAGCTGGGGAAGGAAATCCGGCCAGAGGGAGTAGACCGTATAGGCCAGGTCCTTGGTCCGGTCTTTGACATGGGGGTGGAACTTGGTCAGGTAGTCCTCTACCAGGGTGGTCAGTTCATTATGGAAGTCGACATTCAGGAGCTTGACGTAGTTTAAGAAGTAGTCTGAATGGTTGACAAAAAAGTCGGAGGCATCAATATTAGAGACCTTAAAGCGGAAATAGGTATAGAGGGCGTTATAAAAGGTTTCCGTGTCGGATACGCATATGTTGTACTTACCCTGGAGGTACTGGACCTTTTCTAAGTAGTAGTTATATTGCGCACTGTAGTTTTCGTCATTTTTATAGGGGACGGCCGGGTCTGCTAAGAAAAACATGAATTCCTCAGACAGGAAGTAGGCCAGGAGTTGATAAAGGAAGTCGAGGCGGCTACTGTCTGGATCGACGGCGTACTTATCCAGGATGGCCTGGGCCTCAGGGTCAGCTAAAACTTTTTCCAGGCGGGGAATAAAGAGGGGATTGTGCTCATTGATGGGGATGGCGTAACCCTGTTGGAGCCGGATGAGGGCCACGGCCAGGGCCATTTTCACATACTTGAAATGGGCCGGGTGGAAGGGCCGCTTGTTGATATACTTGCCTGCCAGCCGGGTCAGAACCTTAGCGTCTTCTTCTGCAAAGAAGTCTTCGAAGGGCCAGGACAGGGGATTGGGCAGGACTTCAATAAAAAAGTTGACATAGAACTTCTGGATATCTCGCTCATCCCCGGTGAATTGGAGGTCGGCATAGGAGTAACGGAGTTTGTAGCCGACAGCAAATTTTTCGTTAAAGAGCTGGACGTTACGGAAGATTGAAGAAACGCTGCAGTTCAGATCCATGGACAGGTCCAACTTGTCCATATTAGGACGGAAGAAGGACTTGTAAAAAATTTGTACAATAAGAGAGTTATACAGGAAGGTTTTTTGCATGGTCAATAGACCAAAGTTGCTATTAAAGGACCCCCGGATCATAGACCCGGTATGTTCGAATTTGCTATAGTCTGCAAATAGCTTTTCCAGGTTTTCTGTATAGGTCTTTACAGTTCGTCTGGAAATGCCTATTTCCCGGGCCAGTTCGGTATACTTGAGCCATTCACCATCATGACGATACAAGAGGGTCATCAGTCGCATCATGTTTTTGTCTTGATTTAGAAAAAGCATAAATCCTCACCTTATTAAGATTTTAAATGTATATTATATATGGTATATAGTAATGAGATAAAAAACAAATCAATCAACAAATGGAAAAACGACAGATAAAAAAGATGAAAATAAAATGTACAATAAAAATATGTAAGGGGGTGGTTCGGGGCGGCCGGTCATGCCTATGAGGCTATGACGCACAAAAACACCGAGCAGATCCCTAGTTGGGATGTGAGCGGTGTTTTTTCTTGTGTCCCTATGGGGTGAAAACCGGGTAGCGGCCAAGGCAGTGAAAGTCCCGGCAGAGGGGCTGGCAGGCGGTGAGAGCCCGGTCCAGGTCTCCGGCCTGTAAGTCGATATCCACAAAAAACCGGTACTTGAAGGGGTGCTGGGGGACGGGCCGGCTTTCCAGCTTAACCAGGTTGAGGCCGGCATTGGCGAAGGCCTGGAGGACGGCCAGGAGGGCGCCGCTTTCGTGGTTGACGGTAAAGGTATAGGCCCCCTTGCCGGCCGGCGTCTGGGGCCGGTAGCTAAAGGGCGGGGCGGCCACCAGGACAAAGCGGGTGCTGTTTTCGGCCACATCCTGGATATCTCGGGCCAGGATGGTCAGGCCATTTAAATCAGCGGCGAAGGCGCTGCAAATGGCCGCATAGCCGGGGAGCCGGTCTTGGGCAATCTGGCTGGCAGCGCCGGCTGTGGACCGGGCAGGGGACCGCTGCCAGCCCTTGGCCCGCCAAAAGGAGCGGGTTTGCCGCAGGGCCTGGTCGTGGGAATAGACGGTGGTGATATCCTCCAGCCGAGTCCCCGGCTTGGCGGCTAGGACATGGTGGATGGGGAGGGTCAGCTCGGCGACAATCTGCAGCTGGCGGTACTTGATGAGGTTATCCAGGACCGGCAGGACGCTGCCGGCCGAGGAATTCTCCAAGGGAAGGACGGCCAGGTCTGCCCGGTCAGGACCGAGGGACCGGAGGGCCTCTTCAAAGTCATCGATAAACTGGTAATGGCCGTCCGGGGCCAGGCGGCAGGCCGCGGCATGGCTATAGGTGCCGGTTTGGCCGTAGACGGTCACCCTGGGCGGCCGGACCGTTTCTTCAGGACACATGGCAGATACTCCTTTCAAGGTCTATCTGGTTATCCTAGCATGCCTGCGAAAAAGAGGCAAGAAAAAAGCGCCCTAGTGGGCGCTTTAAGCCTTTGTTTATACGTCATCTGCATCAAATTCCGGCCGATAGGGTTTTTCCGGGTTCGGGGCCTTGAGGGCCATTTGCACCACAGTACCGATGAGGCCACCGATAATGGCGGGGATGATCCAGCCGAAGCCGATGGTGTCCAGGGGAACCATGTTGACCAGGCCTTTAACCGGCTCGCTGTAGCTGCCCCAAACGTCCAGGATGGAGACGGCTAAAGCACCGATGATGGCCCCGCGATAAGCCCACTTGTAAGGGACAAAGCGGTCAAAGACGGCCAAGAAGATCAGCACCATAACGACAGGGTAGATGAGCAGGAGGCAGTTGACGGCCAGGGCGATAATTTTCTCAACGCCGCCTAAGGACATCAGGAAGCTGACGATACAGATGATGACAACGTTGGTGGAGTATTTGAGCTTGTCGTGGGTAATCCGGGCGAAGAAGTTGGCGACCATGGAGGTCAGCCCGATAGAGGTCGTCAGGCAGGCAGCGGCCACAGCGATGGACAAGGCGATTTTACCCGGAGTACCTAAGATGGCAAAGACGGTACCGATTAAGAGGGGCACCCGGTCTAAGCCCTGGAATTCAGGCAGGCCACTGGCCGTTGCACCGATATAGGTCAGGCCGCCATAGATTAAGGTGAGGCAGATACCGGAAACAATACAGGCCGGCAAAATAACGGACAGCTGTTGCTTACGGGATTTAAAGCCTCTGGCCCGGACATCATAGACGAAGATCCCGGCCATAACCAGGGACCCGATCCCGTCCATGGTTTGGTAACCTTCTAGGAAACCGTTGGCAAATTGGTGTTCCGCTTCTGTGACCACCGGGGTTCCGATGGGGTTGAAGACGGCACCGATAAAGATAACGGCTAACATAATTAGGAGAACAGGGGTCAAAATTTTACCGATGATATCAACAACAGCCAGCTGCTTAATGGTTAAAGCCATGGTGATGGCGAAGAAGATAAAGGACAGGGCCCAAATAGGGATAAAGTCCGCATAGGGCTGGACACTCATTTCATAAGTGGTCGCGGCCACCCGGGGCACGGCGAATAGGGGCCCGATAAAGAGACAAATTAAAGAACCGAGAACAACAGAAAACCATTTGGCCACCGGGCGGGCGACATCGTCAACGCCGCCGCCGACATTGGTGGTGGCGACAATCCCTAGGACCCCCAGACCAACGTCTGTAATGGCGAAGCCCAGGAGGGCGAAGAGCCAGAGGGTCCCGGCGGATAAGCCCAGGGTAGGCGGGAAAATCAAGTTACCTGCACCGAAGTAGGTGGCAAAAATAGCAAAACCAACAGTAATAATGTAGCCAATCGTGGCTTTTGGTTGTGTGGATGGACTGCTCATGGTAACCTCCTATGTTAGCATATCCAGGCTTGCCTAGATGTTCAAAGCCTGTTGAGCGTCTTTGAATATTTTTGCCATGCCTTTAATCTGGGGAGTGGAAATAGCACAGATGGCAATCCGAACGCCATCACCCAGGGGCACCACGAAAATATCTTTTTCAGCAACTTTTTGCGTTAAAGCCTCTGCATCTTCATGCGTTTTGGTTGGTACATAGATAAAGAAACCGCTGTGGTAGGGGCAAATGGTCAGGCCCACTTCTTCCGCCTCGGAGGTGAAGAGGGCAGCCCGTTCAGCTAATTGGGCGGCAAAATCATCCTGCTCAGCCCGGAAGGCCTTGAGTTTTTCCGGGTCAGCGGCCAGTTGCGCAACCATTTCCATCCCTACCCGGGAGCAGTTGGACCAGGTTGCCCGGCAGGAGGCGCCGGCAGCGAGCATGAATTCATCTTTGACGGCCTCGGTTTGGGCCATGCAGAGCTCAACCCCTAAGCGGTAGCCATAAAGGGTGTAGCCCTTACTCAAAGAGGCACAGACAATGCCGAGAAGGTTTTCCGGCAGGTTTTCAAATAACTTGAAAATGGACCGGGCATCCTGGGGGGCATAGTCGATATAGGCCACGTCGATAATAACGATAACGCCTTGGTCCGGATGGGCCTTGGCCAGGTCGGTTAAGCCATCCAGGAGCTGGCGCCATTCGTCATTGGTAACGGTAAAGCCGGTCGGGTTATGGGCCGGGGTGTTCAGGAGCAGGACCAGGTTGTCCTGCTTGCCAATGAGGTCCTTGCAAGCGGTCAGGCAGGCCTGGACATCAAAGCCGCCTTCCGGGGTAAAAGTATTAAAGGTATCTAGTTTGCGTCCAAACTCACTCAATAAAGAGGTATAATTGCCCCAAAAATAATCTGTGGTCAGGCAGGTGTCGCCTTCGTTTAAATAATTAAAAGTGGCGTTATGGACAGCACCGGTACCACCGGGGGTCGCGACCCCGTCAATATAACAGTTGGGCCGGTAATCACGGAATACAGAATCGGCCATGGCTTCAATAAAGGCAGGGAGGCCATTAATCGGGGCGTAATTCGCAGCCACCTCAAAAGGCACTGCTTCCATAGCCGCCTCGACGGTTTTCATTGTTGCCAGGTGGCCTTCAGGTGTTAAAAAGGCGCCAATGGTGGCATTGACGATATTTTCACTGCCCACCTCTTCTGCCCGCTTGGCTGCAGCACCGGCGTAAGCGAAAATGGTATCCGGGCCACCTTTCCCTTGGGCATGTTTTGCTAAAATACTCATACGAATCTCCCTTTCTTGATGCAAAAAACTGAACCGTCTTTCCAGTCCCTGTAAGGGTCCCTCTTTTGTTGAGAAAAGTCCCGGCGACGCCGGGTACCTTCTGCTTGCAGAGGGCCCAGCCGAGCCTCTATACTTATTGTTACAGGACTGACATAAATACAGGCGCTTGTTTTATAACAGTTCTATTTTAAGATTAGTTTACGCATTTAACAGACAATTGTCAATTAAAAAGACGTTGAATTTGTAAAAAAATTCAAAAATATTTCAAATTTTATTGATGTCTGGAATTTCCACCTGAAAATAGGCTAATACGCCTGCTTGGCCAGGGTGCTTCTTGTCGGCATAAAACTTGACGATGCCTAAGGGAATAGGCTATTATCAAGGCATTGGATTGGGCATATTAAAGGAGATGAGCGTGATGGCACACAAAGCCTTGTACCGGGTCTTTCGGCCCCGGACCTTTGCCGATGTCATCGGTCAGGAGGTTGTGGTGACCACCCTGCAAAATGCATTGAAATACGAGCGCCTGGCTCACGCCTACCTTTTTTGCGGCCCCCGGGGAACCGGTAAAACCTCCACCGCCAAAATCCTGGCCAAGGCCGTCAACTGCCTGGCCCCTAATGAAGGGTCCCCTTGCGGCCATTGTGACAACTGCCTGGCCATTGCCGAGGACCGCTTTATTGATGTGGTGGATATTGACGCTGCCAGCAACCGGGGGATTGATGAAATCCGCGACTTAAAGGACCAGGTCCGCTTTGTGCCGGCGGTGGGCCGGCGGAAAGTCTACATCATTGACGAAGTCCACATGCTGACCGGCGAGGCCTTTAACGCCCTCTTAAAAACCCTGGAAGAACCACCGGCCCATGTCCTCTTTATCCTGGCAACGACCGATCCGCAAAAGATTCCCCAGACGGTTTTATCCCGGACCCAACGCTTTGACTTCCGGCGGATTTCCACCCAGGTGGTCGCCGACCACCTGCAGAAGTTGGCCGACCTGGAAGGCATGGGCTATGAACCCCAGGCCCTCCTGAAGATTGCCCGCCAATCGGCCGGCGGCCTCCGGGATGCCATTGGCCTCTTAGACCAGGCCCATGCCTATGCCCCGGATACTATCACCGTCCAGGCAGTAGATGACCTGACCGGCGGCCTATCCGAACGGGTCTTGCGGGACTTGACCGAGGCCCTTAAAGATATTGATTACGCCCGCCTCTTGGAAACCCTCCGCCAGGCCCTCAAGGAGGGGAGCGAAGCCGGCCGCCTTTTGAAAGACTTTGCCGACTGGCTCCGCCGGCTCTTTATGCTAAAGGTCGCCCCCCAGGCCCTGGACCAGGGGAGCATCCTAAACCCTGAAGCCGCCAAACCCCTGGCAGAGGCTCTCTCTATTCCTACCTTTGAGCGGCTCATCCGCTGCCTATCTGAAGCGGAAGCCCAGCTCCGTTTTGCCGGCGATGCCGAGCTCCTCCTGGAGACCACCTTTATTGACTTGGCCCTCCTGGTAGAAGACCCGGCCGCTCTGACGGCCCCCCCGGCCCAAGCCAGGCCCGCGGCCCAGCCCAAGCCTGCCTGCCAGGCCTCGGCGCCACAGGCCCAACCGGCCCCCCGGGACCGGGCGGAGACCCCGCCGGTCACGCCCATTCCCCCGGCAGACCCGGCCCCGCCGGCCCAGGCCCCGGCCCGTCCACCGGGCCAGCCGGCTGATACCGCCGCTAATGCAGGCGAACTGGCCGCCCTCTGGGCCCAAACCATGGAAGCCCTGAAGGGACACAGCGTCCGGCTCCACGCCTTTATGAAGCCGGCCATCGCTGAAAGCCTTACCGATGGCGTCCTGACCCTCCGCTTTCCGGAAGAAAACAGCTTTCATTATAAGCAAATGAACAGCCCCCAGCAGCGGTCCATGCTGGCCGAGCTCTTTTACCAGACCACCGGCCGGACCGCCCAGGTCGACCTGGTCTTAAGCCAGGGCCAGGACCGGACGGAAGAATTAATCGAACAATCCAAACGCCTCTTTAATTTAAGCGATGAAGATATTAAACTGGTAGATAAGTAAGCGCCACGACAAAAAGGAGAAAAGACCATGTCCATGCAAAAAATGATGAAAGAAATGCAGAAGATGCAGAAGCAAATGAAAAAGCTCCAGGAAGAACTGGCTGAAACCCCGGTAACCGGCACCTCCGGCGGCGGGGCCTGCTCAGTGACCGTTAACGGCAATAATGAAGTCCTTTCCGTCGAGCTGGACCCGGAAGTCGTTGACCCGGAAGATATTGAAATGCTCCAAGACCTCATTGCCGCTGCCGTTAATGACGCCATCCGGACCGCAGCCGCCCTGTCTGAAGAAAAAATGGGCGCCCTGACCAAAGGCATGAAAGTCCCCGGTGGTCTCTTTTAATGAGTAAGATGAACGATGCCCTGCAGGAGCTTATTGACGCCCTAGCCCGCCTGCCTGGCATCGGCCGGAAAAGCGCCACCCGCCTGGCCTTTCATATCCTGGATGCCCCGGCCGCCGAAGCCGAAGCCCTGGCCCGGTCTATTCGGGTGGCCAAGCGGACCATTGGCCATTGTCCTCGCTGTGGCAACCTGACCGATAGCGACCTCTGTCGGATTTGTGCAAACCCGGACCGGGCCACCGGCGAGCTCTGCGTGGTCGAAGAAGTGCGGGATATAGCCGCCATTGAACGGACCGGCGCCTTTAAGGGCCGCTACCATGTCCTGGGCGGCCGTCTGTCGCCTATGGATGGCATCGGCCCGGAAGACCTCCGAGTGGATGAATTAAAGGCCCGGGTCCAGGACGAGGCGATTCAAGAAGTCATCCTGGCCACCAACCCCTCAGTCGAAGGGGAAACCACCGCCCTCTTCCTCATTGATGAACTCCGTCCCCTCGGTGTCCGCCTGACCCGGATTGCCCGGGGCCTGCCCATTGGTGGGGACATTAAGTTTGCTGACGACATGACCCTGGCCCGGGCCCTATCCGGCCGGGTAGACGTCTAACCGCCGGCAACTTGCAGGACTTTTTCCGCTAATTCTAGGGAAAACCTTGACAAAAAATCAACAGTGCGGTATTATAAACTCTGCAACTAGCGGATGTGGCGGAATAGGCAGACGCGTGCGTTTCAGGGGCGTATGCCAGCGATGGCGTGTGGGTTCGACTCCCACCATCCGCAAAAGAAAAGCCTTCCTTTTTAGGAAGGCTTTTTTTATTTGCCAAGAGTAATAAAAATGAAAATTATAAATAATGCTGCTGGCATTAGCCTGGACTAATGAAAATAAGTAAAACTTATTATATAAATAAGCTAAAGAAAGGAGCGTTGCAAAATGCCAGTAGTAGATTATACCTTTATACCACACATGATTGATGTTCAGAATGACTTAGTGAAAAAATATACCCAAGAATTTGAAGAAGGGATGTCGACTTTTTCTAGTCCCCTAGTTCATTTGAATCCATTTGAAATCTGCCCCCTAACAGCCTTGGTTCAATTTAAAACAGAGCGTTCATGCCAAGTATCTGTTTGCATTAAAGGAAAAAATGAGGCAGCAGACCTTAATTATACTATTCCAGACGCAGGTACAGAGCACCATATACCTGTTTACGGCTTATATGCAGACTATAGCAACGAAGTGGTGCTGACCCTCAATACCGGAGAGACTACTACCCTCCATATTCAGACAAGTCCCTTGCCGGATAATATTCAGCTCCCGAGCTATTGTGAGACCTCCTATGATTATTTTGGTGATCAATTGATGGTTTTAAGTCCATCATCAGATGGTCACGTTACCGGTTATGACTATCGCGGAGAAGTCCGTTGGTATTGTACGGTTGGCCTATCTTTCTCTATGCACCCCAGCCGTAGGGGTCATTTAATGATGGGAACGGAAAGGCTGATGAAATTGCCTTACCATATATCCGGTCTATATGAGTTTAACTTGTTAGGCAAGATTTATAAGGAATATCGGTTGCCAGGTGGCTTCCATCATGATTTTGCTCTAGGGCGGCCAGGTGAACTGGTTATTCTCACCCAAGATTTACAGAGGGACACCGTTGAAGATATGTGCGCTATTGTACGAGAAGAGGATGGGCACATTGATCATATCATTGACTTCAAAGGAATGCTTCCGCCGGAAGCGGCAGGTGGTAACCGGGCGAATCCTTCAGATTGGATGCATACAAATGCTGTTTGGTACGATGAGAAAACAAATAGTATATCTTTCTCTGCCAGGAACTTAGATGCTATTATTAATGTAGACTATGATACAGGTGCCTTAAATTGGATTTTAGGTGACCCGAATAAATGGCCGGAAGAGATGCAGGAAAAATATTTCTTTAAACCGGCAAAGGATGATAGTGACTTTGAATGGTTTTATGCTCAACATTCTGTTTCTGTCGTGCCAAATGGTGATATCCTTATTTTTGATAATGGCGCCTGGAGGAGTAAGTACAGTGAAGAAGATATTCCTGCTGAAGATAAGTATTCCAGGGCTGTCCAGTATCGCTTAGACTTAAGTTCCCGTACGGTTCGCCAGGTTTTCTCCTATGGGAAAAATAGAGGGTCAGCTTATTTTTCACCACATATCTCCAATACAAGTTATTATGGTAAGGACCACTATCTTGTTCATTCGGGAGATATCGGTACGGTTAAAGATATCCCTTGCGAAAAACCACCCATTTTCTATTTAAATAAACCGGAAGAAAAAGACTTGGAATTTTATTCGGTGACTACAGAAATTTTAAATGATGACATTGTCTATGAATTAAAAATACCTCGTACGGCGAATTTTAGGGCCCACAAAATCAATTTAACTGATTTTGTAGATGTGAAGGACCTCTTTGAACAAGGGACCCGGCTAGGTAGTTTGTCGGAGACACGAGAAATGCGGTTAAAATTACCGAAAAGCACGAGTTCTCTAGGTAAAGATTTTGAAATCAAAGTAGAAGATGAGGTAGACCGGTTTGTTTTTTCTCTAGTTGTCGATATCGGTGTTTACGCCGGTGTCGTTCTTTCTAATGGTGAGGAATCTCATGCCTATAATATTTCTACCGTAGAGAAAGATGAGTTAGCCTTATGCATTGGAAGCTTTCAGGAGTCCAATGAAAAACGCGTGTCGGTGACCATTAGTAAGGATGGATTATCCGGCCCGTATGACCTGCAACTATTTGTAGAGGGCAAGTTATATGACCTTCAGACTAAGATTCATTGCTAAAGGAGAAGAAAAAGGAGGACGTTATGGTTAAGGCTGGAGAGAGATCTTATCATAAACTCATTATATACCTGGCGATTATAGCCCTGTTTTTTCTGATTATCCCCCCGGTGGGTACAATTTCAGCTGAAGGAATGCGGTTGGTTGGGTTATTTATTGCCTTTGTGTATGGTGTTACGGTAACAACAGATGTATGGCCATCTCTATTAACTTGGGTTTTCTTCCCCTTGACGGGTGTGGTAACCTTTAAAGAGTCTTTGGCCCTTAACTTTGGTTCAGATGTATTTTTCTTTGTTCTTTTATCCCTCGTTCTTTTAGCCTATATGGAAACGAGTGGTGCAGCTGCATTTGCAGCTGCTTGGCTCTTGAAAAGAAAATTTATTGTAGGGCATCCTTGGCGCTTGATTTTTATGCTTATGTTTGTTTGCTGGCTTATTTCCAGTTTTGTGAATGCCATCGCTGGGATGATGCTCACTTGGGTCTTTATGTATGAAATCTTTGCTAAGTTTAATTATAAGCCTTATGAGAAGTTTCCGTCCTTGATGATGCTGGGAACTTGTGCTTTTGGCGGCCTTGGTTTGAGTACCCTCCCCTGGGGGAATAACTCTATTGTTATTTTAGATGTGCTTGAGAAAACAGCTGATTTAAAAGTGAATTATATGGAATACATCCTCTACACAGTACCATATGCCTTATTTGTGCTTGCGGGCTTTATGCTTTTATGCCGCTTTGTGTTTAAGTTAGATGTGACCCCTCTAAAAGACTTTAATCCAGCTGATTTAAGTCAAGAAGTTCAAAAGGCAACACCTGAAAAAATAGTTGCCTTATTGGCGATGCTATCTCTAATTCTTTTAATCTTGATCCCTTCCAGTTTACCTCAAGATTCTCCGGTAGCTGTTTTTATGGGTAACTTTGGCCTCAGTGGTAAACTCATCTTTATCTTTACTGTTTTACAACTGATTCGCATTAATGGCAAGCCGGCCTGCTCTTTTGTAGAAAATGCTAAAAAAGGGGTTAGCTGGAAGCTTGTCATGATGGTTGCTATTATTTTAACTTTCTCACCGTTGATTGCCGGTGACAATACCGGTATCAATGAGACGTTGGGAACAGTTATATCTCCGTTGTTTGATAATCAACCAGCCTTGGTGTTCATTATTTTGGCGGCTATAGTGACAGTTATCTGCACGAACTTTATGATTAATAAGATTATAGCTATTTTAATGGTATCAATCACATTGCCAATTGGTGTCCAGCTGGGTATTGACCCCCTGCAACTGGGCTTCTTATATACGGTTATCTGCACGGTAGCATTTATGCTGCCCTCAGCTTCCCAGTCAGCAACCGTTCTCTTTTCCAATACGGAGTGGGTGCGGGCTAAAGATGTTTATAAATATGGCTTGCCGATGATTATTTTAATGACGGTGTTACAAGTCGCCTGGAATTTAATCTTCTTTGCGATTTAGTGGCGGATTTTTGAACCTTTGTGATATATAGGAGGGAAAAATGGAGTTAACCTTTCTTCTAGACCTACCTAGTGCCTGTCGATATGCTTTTAAAAAAGGTGACTTCCTATTTTTGCAAGGGGATGCTGCAGACTGTATTTATTATTTGCTAGAAGGATCATGTGAACGGATTGCGTATTCGATGGACGGGAATGTAATCAAATATAAGGAAAAATCTGCTAATGACGGGGTAAATTCCTTAGTTGGCATTAATAATTTGTGGATGCCTGATCGAACTAGCCATTCCAGTTTTAAAGCCTTGTCAGATATTGACTGCTACCGAATTGATGGTGAGGAGGTCTTGGCAGCTGTTCGAACTCGGCCAGACATATTGGATGCCTTACTTAGATTGCAAGGCGATAATTATTTGCACTTGACCCAACTATTAAATAGCCATCGCGAAAAGAAAATTCCTGCCATATTTTGTTCAACCCTTTTGGAATTTGCAAAGGAAGAGGATGGTGCATATCGGTTACCTGTTACATGGAAAAATGCTGCAATTTGCCGGATGCTAGGTATTCATCAGGTTACAGCTGCAAAAATCATGACCTATTTACGCAAGCATGGCATCATAGAGAGAAAAGATGGGATTATTTTCATTAAAGACATAGATGCGTTACAGACTTATGCGGATAATAAGAAGATGTATTATTGAAGAAATCTAAAAGAGCAACTATAGAAAAACAAGTGGCACCGCTAACCAGCGGTGCCACTTGTTTTTTTTGTTAATTAGTCGGCCTCCTGGTCCCGGACCAGGAGGTGGCGGATGACCCGGAGGAGGTATTTTTCGGCCAGGGTGAGGTTCCGTTTCCGGGGGTAGAGGACGCAGTCGTAGCCTTCGAAGCTGCCGTGTTCGTCGTTGACGGCGACGCAGCGGATGAGGTTTTGCTCGCAGTAGATGTCTTCTTCAGCGAAGATATCCGGCAGGAGGGCGATGGCGTGGCCCTTGTAGATGCCCCGCTTGAGGTCCTCCTTGTCCTTGACGATAATGGCGTCCTTGTTGAGGTTGAGGTCGTTGCTGATCCGGCTCCAGTAGCCGGAGGAGTAGGAGAGGAACTGGGCGTCCTGGAGGTCATCCAGGTGGACGGCGGCCTGGTCGGCCAGGGCGTTATTGCGGTCGACGAAGGCCATGAGCTTGCGGGGGCCCAGTTCTTCGTGGATGAGGTCCAGCTTGGCCAGGTGGGATTGGGTCTGCTCGGAGGAGATGCCCCAGGTGATGAGGCCGATGTTGGCGGTGCCCTCATAGATGCTGGAGATGACATCGTCAATGGGTTGTTCGATGATTTCCACCTGGAGGTTGGGGTACTGGTGGCGCAACTGGGAGAGGATGTGGTAGTCCAAGACACTGTAGGCCGGGGTCCGGATAAAGCGGACGGTACCCTGGAGGTCGTGCTCCCGGCAGCTGAAGTAGCGGATGTCATCAATCAGTTCCATGACCTGGTTGGCCAGGTCAATGACGCAGGTGCCGTCGCCGGTGGGAAAGACGCCATTATGGTCACGAACAAAAAGGGTGGTGCCGAGCTCTTCTTCGAGTTGACGGAGTGATGTGGATAGGGCCGGCTGGGAAATGAGCATTTCTTTAGCGGCTTTCGATATGGATGCACAGCGATTAATGGTGATGATTTGCTCTAACTGTTCTATGCGCATGTGTCTCTCTCCTTGTGGAACCAATGAATAGATGGTCCTGTTTTGAGTGGGTCTGTCTCAACCGGGCGGGCAGGAACCATCTAGATGATGAGGGTTAAGGCCCCTTTTAGTTGCCTACAGTATACCGTTTAGGGGAAAGGGTTGCAAATGCCACTGCTGATAAAAAAATCCCAAGGGGGTAGAGCCCCTTGGGATGCGGGATGGCTTAGTCTTCTTCTGTTTGCAGGCAGAAGCCGTCAACAGCAGCGAAGCCGATGGTCCCTTCTACAGATACGGTCCGTTCCGGGTCTTTGCCGGCGGCGCCGGGCATCCGGAAGGTGGTGTTGTCAATCCGTTCAATGGCGACTTCTTCCGGTTTTTCAACCTGGGGAACGTAGTCATAGGGGTAGCGGTAAGCCCGGTAGATCATGTTGATGGGCATGTACTTGCCCCAGTAGGGGGAGATGTATTCCCAGACCAGTTCGTGGTCTCGGGTCACTTCCATTAAGCGGCCGCCGGAGCCTTCAGTGATGAGGGTGTTGCCGTTGGGCAGGCGTTGAGCCGAGGAAATGAACATGCTGTAGAAGTGGTCGGAATGGTAGGGCATGGCATGGCCCATGTCGGAGGGCTTGCACTCCCAAACCATTTTCATGGTGACGGGGTCAAATTCAATGACCCGGCTGTAGTCACGGAGGGAGTTGTTCAGGCCGGTTTTAGAGCCCGGGTTCGGGGCGCCGTAGCCGCCCATGCCGCCGTTGTCATAAATGAGGATGTTGCCTTCGCCGGGCATGCCCTTAGGAATCATATGAGCATGGTGCTGGCCGACAATCTGGCCGATAAAGCGGGCTTCCGGGCTGGTGTAGTCTGGGCCCAGTTTCCAGACGATTTTACCGGTTTCCTTGGAAATGATGCAGATGATATTGGTCTGCCGGCCGTCAATGATGATGTTGTCCGGATGGAAGCGTTCATCACCATTGTCATAGTGGCGGTTGGGGCCTAGGACGCTCATGGAGTTGGTGTGCATCCAGTCGCCACCGGACTTATTCATGTTCGGGTTGCGGGCAATGCAGTTTTTGGCTTCTTCAGAAAAGCCCAGTTCGCGGAAGTGCTCGTTGCAGTTCCAGCGCCAGAGGATTTCACCGGCATCATTGATTTCGATGATGGTGTCATCGCATAAGGGGAGGGCGGATATAGCCGGGTTGGTAACGGTGTGGTGGCAGAGGAGGAGCTTGTTGCCGCCGCGGGTTTTGGCTTCCATACCGGGGACATAGTAGCCGACGGTATTGCCTTCAAACTGGTAGTCGTGGTGCTGGCGGGCCATCCATTGGGGTTCATAGCCCGGGTCTTCGATGTACTCCAGCTTGTTAAATTCCCAGACGACATTGCCGTCCCAGTCAACCTGGATCAGGTCAATCTGGTCCTGCCAGCCGTATTCGCTGTTCCGTTCGCCACGGCTGCCGACCACTTCGCCACCGGGGAGGAGCTTATTCGGAAAGCCTTGGAGGTCTTTCCAGAAGTTGACCACGCGGCCGTTCATATCGATGAGCATGGCCCCCTGTTCCCGGGCGGGGAAGATGGTGTAGCCGTTAAAGCATTTTTCCGGATTATAAATAGTAGTACCGGTAGGGTGAACTGTAGGTGTTCCCATGTGAATCTCCTTTCGGTTAACACGATTGATTTGTCAAATTCAGTATACTAGAGTCAAATAGCGATGGGTAATATCGTTAATCAATTGGGGGCATAGCTAGGGATTATAGGCTGATAATTCACTCAATAAAAAACTCCCCCAAAAGTCTATATGAATGGAGTCTTTAGGGGAGTCTTAGATGGATGCTTAACCTAAGAATAAGGACCCTACAAAGAAGTAGCCGATTAAAACGATGGAGAAGATGATTACAGTTGGTGTGCCGTATTTATAGATGTCCTTCGCAGTAATCCACTCCTTGTTCGGGAAGAGGATACTTGATGCTGCACAGCCGGCAGGTGTCAAGATAGCGTTAGTACTTGCGACCATGACAGCAAAGGAGAGGAGCATTGGAGAGTAGCCCATGCTTTCAGCCATCGGAATAACTACAGGTAAGAACATAGCTACGACGACCATGTTGATCATGAAGTTGGTCAGTACAACTACAATGGCAATAAGAATACAAACGAAAGCGATGGGCGATAAGTTAGAAAGCATAGGTACCAGGGTTTGGTTTAAATACGGTGCAATGCCGGTGCTTTCGTGCATAAGGGTTCCCCCTATAGCCAGGATGACAGAAACCATCATAATCATCGGCCAAGGTACGCCCTTTGTAGCTAGTTTAGGAAAGCTAAAGATATCTTTGCGCTTATGGGTAATTAAGAGCATACCTGTCATGAAAAGAAGCATAACCCCAGCAATACCGAAGCGTTGGTAAAATTCAAAGGCAGGTGTCCCTTTTGGCAGAAGGCCGGGTCCTAGTAACATAACGACGAAAACTAGGAGGGAGATGAGGGCGATTTTCTTTTCTGGGTTCATTTCAAGGGCGCTATGGTCAATATTATCTTTGCTGATGTTCATTAAAGGTCGTACATCTAGGCGAAATAAGAATTTTGCCATCACAAGGTATAGGGCAATACAAATCATCCCATAAGGTAGGGTAAAGGCAATGTATTCAAGCATGTTAGCCGTTTCGCCGGCAATATTAGCATATACACTTAGGTTGACGATAGCATTGCCACCCCAAGGCATCGCTGTCAGACTCAGCGCCCCAAACATAGCAATCCCGAAAACCATAAGGGTGGGGAATTTGTCATAAGGCTTTTGACCAATGGATTCGGTAATGCTATAAACAATTTGCCACATTAAGAACATGCCGATAAAGGTATTGACTAAGGAGCAAATCCAGTAGGCAGCGAACAAAATCATGAAAATAAGCCGCCAGGGATGGCCCTGTAAAAAGGACCGGGTCATTAACCAAGAGGCCATAAAGCGGCTGACACCGGTTTCTTCTAAATAGGAAATCATGGCAAAGGATAAGACGAGGAAGAGCATGACGTCTGTACCCCAACCCATACCCACGAATTCCTTTAAGGGCATAACGCCTGTCAGGGGAAAGAGAAGTAAACCTAGGAAGCTAGGCCATGCACCGGAGGTCATACTCCAACCGGCAATCATAGCTAGAAAGACTGCCAAGCAACGCATGCCGATAGGGGTCATCGGTGCTGGTGCGGGAATAATCCAACCTAATGCAGCGATGCCTAAAACGACTAAGGCTTTTAGCCATTCACGATTAACAGATTCTTGAGTAGACATGACTTTCTCCTAATCTTCTGTAGCTACGCAGAAACCTTCAACTTCATGATAGCCCATAGTTCCAGCTACCTTGACCCTATGTTCAGGGTCTTTGCCAGCAGCACCGGGCATCCGGAAGGTCGTGTTATCGATTCGTTCGATGGCTACTTCTTCCGGTTTTTCAACTTGAGGAACGTAGTCATAGGGGTAACGATAAGCCCGGTAGATCATATTGATGGGCATATGCTTGCCCCAGTAGGGGGAGATGTATTCCCAGACCAGTTCGTGGTCCCGGGTCACTTCCATTAAGCGGCCGCCGGACCCTTCAGTGATGAGGGTGTTGCCGTTGGGCAGGCGTTGGGCCGAGGAAATGAACATGCTGTAAAAATGGTGGGCGTGGAAGGGCTGGGCATAGCCCATATCACTAGGGGTGCAGGTCCATTCCATTTTCATAGTGACGGGGTCGAATTCAATGACCCGACTGTAGTCACGCAAGGCATTGTTAATCCCTGTTTTGGAACCCGGGTTCGGAGCGCCGTAACCAGCTTGTCCGCCATTGTCATAAATGAGGATATTGCCTTCGCCGGGCATGCCCTTGGGAATCATGTGGGCGTGGTGCTGACCGACAATCTGGCCGATAAAGCGGGCTTCCGGGCTGGTGTAGTCTGGGCCTAATTTCCAGACAATCTTACCGGTTTCTTTAGAAATAATGCAGATAATATTGGTTTGCCGGCCATCGATGATGATGTTATCCGGATGGAAACGGTCGTCTCCATTATCATAGTGGCGGTTGGGCCCTAAGACACTCATGGAGTTGATATGCATCCAGTCACCGCCTGATGCGGTCATATTTGGGTTGCGGGCAATGCAGTTTTTGGCGGATTCTGAAAAGCCCATTTCTCTAAAATGTTCGTTACAATTCCAGCGCCAGAGGATTTCACCGGCATCATTGATTTCGATGATGGTGTCATCGCATAAGGGGAGGGCGGATATAGCCGGGTTGGTTACGGTTTGGTGGCAAAGAATCAGCTTATTGCCGCCTTTCGTTTTGGCCTCCATGCCGGGAACATAGTAGCCCACGGTGTTGCCTTCAAACTGGTAATCGTGGTGCTGGCGAGCCATCCATTGCGGTTCATAACCGGGGTCTTCGATATAGTCCATTTTATCAAACTTCCAGACGATATTGCCTTCCCAGTCAACTTGGACAAGGTCTGTTTGGTCTTGCCAGCCGTATTCGCTATTACGTTCTCCGAGACTGCCGACAACATAGCCACCGGGGAGCAACTTGTTGGGGAACCCTTGCAGCCCCTCCCAGAAATTCACCACACGGCCATTCATATCAATTAACATAGCCCCATGTTCACAGGCTTGGAAGACGGTGTAGCCGTTAAAGGCTTTTTCCGGATTATAAATAGTTGTGCCAGTAGGATGTACAGTTGGATTACCCATTAGAATTATCTCCTTTCTCACTTCGAAAAATAACAGAATAATTAACTTACTTATATTGTAACTATAAGAAAACAAAATGGGTAATACCGGAGTCCAATAGAGGGCATAAGCTAAAGTTATATAGCTTCAAAAGACTTAAATACGTTAAATCCACTTGCCCGTCCAGTCTTTCACCTCCGACCTAGAGTGTGCTATACTGGCCCTTGAATGGAGGAATGTCAATATGACGACAAAGAGTGAGAAGGCCTTAGACTTTAATACGGTGCATTATTTCACTTTTGATGATTTGTCGATTATTCTAGATGTAAACAGTGGGTCGGTCCACCTTGCTGATGAGGACACCCTTGCTTTTTTAGACCTGGTAAAGGCCCATGGTTGGGATGAGGGGCTGGCCCTGGCGGAAAAGGAATTCGGCCAGGCAGATGCTCGGGAGATTGCCGAAGGTATTCAGGACCTGATAGACGAGGGCCTGCTCTTTACCCCGGCGGACTTTTCGGATTACCGGCCCCATACAGAGCCCATCGTCAAGGCCATGTGTCTCCATATGGCCCATGACTGCAACTTGCGCTGTCGCTACTGCTTTGCGGATACCGGGGCCTATGGCGGTCCCCGGGGGCTGATGAGCTTAGAGACGGCTAAGGCGGCTATGGACTTTTTAATGGAGGCCTCCGGCCACCGGACCCATGTAGAGGTGGACTTCTTTGGCGGCGAGCCCCTCTTGAACTTCGAGGTTTGCAAGGCGGCGGCCCGTTATGGCCGGGACTTGGCTAAAAAACGCGGCAAGGTCCTCAAGTTGACCCTCACCACCAACGGGGTCCTCATGACCGATGAGGTCATCGACTGGGTCAAGGCCAATGACATTGACCTGGTCCTGTCCCTGGATGGGCGGAAGGCCGTCCATGACCACATGCGCCCCTTTGTCGGCGGTGGCCCTTCCTATGACCGGGTGGTGCCCCGCTACCAGGCCTTTATTGAAAAGGCCTCTCCGGACCAGTGGTACTATATGCGGGGGACTTACACCCACTTTAATACCGACTTTGCCGATGATGTCATCCATATGGCCGATGACCTGGGCTTTGACCGGCTTTCGATGGAGCCGGTGGTGGCCCCGGCCGAGGCCCCCTATGCCCTCCGGGAAGAGGATAAGCCGGCCCTGATGGCCAGCTATGACAAGCTGACCCGCCACTATCTCAAGGCCCGGGAGGCGGGTAAGGGCTATGACTTTTACCACTTTAATGTGGACTTTGACGGGGGCCCCTGCCTGCCTAAACGCCTGGTTGGCTGCGGCAGCGGCCATGACTACCTGGCCGTCAGCCCGGAGGGGGACCTCTACCCTTGCCACCAGTTCGTCGGCGATGAATCCTACAAGATGGGGACGGTCCGCGAGGGGATTACCCATCCGGAAATCGCTGCCGACTTCCAGTCGGCTACAGTACTCACCAAACCCATCTGTATGGCCTGCTGGGCCCGGTTCAACTGCTCCGGCGGCTGCCATGCCAATAATATCCGCTATGGCGGGGGCCTCCATGACCCCTACAGCTTTGGCTGCGACCTCCAGCGGAAACGGATTGAATCCGCCCTCTATCTGGAGGCCAAACGGCTCCTGGCCGAAGGGGCGGAATAATCCCTACTCCCTTCAAGCATACAAAAGACCGGCGGTCACGCTCACTTGAGCATGACCGCCGGTCTTTTGTATGCTTTTTTGCTTGCTGCCTGTGCACTCCAGGCTAGGAGCGGCCGGGGGCCTTCTTGACGAGGGGGAAGGTGGCTAGGAGGCCGCCCAGGCAGGCAATGCCAATGATGATGTAGATGATTTGGCTGCTTTCCAGACAGGCTTGGGCTGCGGCCAGGTGGCCGATGAAATACGCGTTTAACCGTTCGTAAATCGAGGTAAAAACCGAGACGCTCAGGCCTGTTACCAGGAGGCAGATCCAATTTAAGAGGGTTGCCCCGTCATTGCTCTGTTCCCGGGGCAATTCCCGCATGCCATGGTCGGTAATGGGCATGCCCAACATTCCCAGCCCCAGGTACTGAGCGGCCAGTAAGGCCAGGAGAGCCGGAAGGGGCACCTGGCCCAGGAGGCCAATAAAGAGGCAGCCCGCAGCCATCAGGACCCAGCTGATGGCGATGACGGTTTTAGAGGCCAGGTGGCTGTAGAGCTTTTGGGCCAGCGGGGCCCCAACCATGGCACAGAGGGCGGGGGCAAACATAAAAGAGGCGGTTTCCGCTGAAGAATAGCCCTTGCCCGTTTGCAGCATAATGGCAAAAATAAAGGGGCTGGCGGCCAAAAGAATGGTGGAGAGGACATGGCCAACCAGGGTTAGGGTGTACTCCCGGTTCCGCAGGACCGAAAAGTCAATGATGGGCATGGCCGACCGTTTCTGCTGGCGGCCAAAGAGGACCAGGAAGCAGAGGCCGGACAGGCATAAGCCGATAACCGGGGCCGAAAAACCCAGTGGCGTTGAACTGAGGCTGATGGATAAGAAGACCGCCAGGCAGCCGGCAACCACCAGGCCAAAGCCCAGCCAGTCGATGGCCAGCCGGTCGCCGCCCTTCTCAAAGGGGATGCAGACCGCCGCCAGGACCACCGCCAAGAGGCCCACCGGGATATTGATAAAGAAAATCCACTGCCAGTTGAGGCTGGCAATGAGGACCCCGGCAATAATCGGGGCCAGGGCCGGCGCCAGGGATAGGCTCACATTTTGGATGGTCAGGAAGAGGGTCTGGTAGCGCCGGGGGATAAACTGATAAATCATGACCATGGTCCCGGGCACAAAGACCGCCCCGCATAGGCCCTGGAGGGCCCGGAAAAAGATAATCATTCTTAAGGAGTGGGCCAGGCCGGAAAGGGCCGCTAAAATCGTATAGCCGGCCAGGCAGACCACCATACTCCTTTTGAGGCTGTAGAGCCGCATCAGGTGGCCGGCCAGAGGGCTGGTGGCCCCCATGGCCAGGGCATAGCCAATGCTGATCCATTGGATGAAGCTCATGGATACCTTAAATTCATCCATGAGGAGGGGCAGGGCGATGCTGATAGAGGAAATATTATACAGGGAGATAAAGCAGACATTAAAGGTCAGGACAGCTAGGGCAACAATAGCAGCCGGCTTGCCTAAGACCGGCATAGGTCCGCTGGACTGGGACATAGGGCAAATCCTTTCTGGAGCCGCGGGATATTCTAGGGACAATCGTCAGCCAGTCAGGTCTGGCCATTACCCGAAGAATAAACCGGTCAGCTTCCAAAAGGGAATGATAACAATAATGAGAAGGACGGAGCAGAGGAGCATTTTGGCCCCAAAGTATTTAATGAAGTCGCTCATCTTGATATAGCCCAGGGAGAAATAGAGCATGTAGAGGGCATATTCGTAGGGGAAGAGGATTTGGTCTGTCCCCAGGCTGATGACAGAGTAGATGACATAGGGGTTAATGCCCAGGGTTTGGGCAATTTGCAGGTAGGTGGTGGTGAAGCCGGCCATAATGGCCATGGGGGTCAAGAGGAAGTTTAAGATGATGTTTAAGCCGTAAATGGCAAAGACAACGATACCCGGGCTGGCGTTATCGGTGAGGGGTTCAGCCACTGAGGTGACCAGGCTGCCAAAGTCTAAGGCGCTGGCCACAATTCCGATGCTCATGCAGCTGGCAATAAAGAGGATAAAGGTAAAGTCCAGCCGGCGGACGTCTTTTTCCGTCCCGCAGCCGATGACCGGGGCAATGGTGAGGGCCGGTACGATGACAAAGGCCCAGGTGGAGTCCCAACCCTTAAAGCCGGCTGTAATGATATAGGCAAATAAGATCACCAGCCAGGCGCAGGCCTTCTTTTCTGTGACGGACATCCGGCCCAGCTCGGCCAGCTTGCCCTTGACATAGGCCTTGCCGTCAACGCTGGACTGGGACCGGAAGAGGACTAGGATTAAGAGGAGGGCGCAGAAATAGTAGAAAATAACCGGGATATTCAGGAAGGTCCAGGACAGGTAGCTGATTCGGTGAGCACCGACCACCGGTTCCCCCAGGCCTTCCAGCATTAAAATATTGGACCCATAGCAGAAGGCGGCGGGGATAATGCCGCCAATGGCTGCCGCCAGGAAGATCCCGGTGGCTTCTTTAGAGTACTTTTCCAGGTTCATGGCATGGCAGAGACCGTAGGCTAGGCCCACCAGCATGACATAGGCATTGCCGAATAAAATGATATTTAATAAGATCCCAACGGCGCCCAGGCCTAAAATCAGTCCCTTGTAAGAACCGCCAACCAGGAGGATGACGTGGTAGGAAATCCGCATGAGGAGGCCGCTGCTTTCTAAAGCATTGACCAGGAGCAGGGCCCCGATGATCATCCAGACTGTGGGCATGGTCCAGGGGAACCAGGCCGTTTGGGGATCAGCCAAGCCCAAGAGGATATAGGAAACCGGCAATAAAATAGTAATGACACTTTTCGGTAGGGATTCAAAGGCGATGATTAAGATGGCGAAAACCGTAACAATTAAAAAGATTTTCATCTGGTTGGTGAATAGGTCGCTGGTAGGAATAAAATAAATCCCAAGGGGAAGACCAAGGGTGACCAGCCACATGAACAAGGCTTTCAGGGGAAGGGGTTTCGTCAGGGTGCTCATAAAAAAGACCTCCTTATTAAGTGATTTTTTTCTCTTACTTCGATAGCCTCATTCGATAGATAAAACTAATCCTTGGGAAAGGCAAAAAAAGAGATACCCCTATAAGCGTTTGCTTGTAGTTCAGGGGTATCTCAAGGCTAGTCGATGAAGAGCTTGTAGTGGTCAAAAATCCGCTCTAAATTGTCCAGGAAGGCCTGGTGGAGGTGGGTCGGGGGGTGGCTTTTATAAATGAGGTAGGCCGGCCAATGGAAATAGGCATCGGCCTGGGGTAGGATGTCATTATAGAGGGGCTTGATGGCATACTTGGCCAGGATAGCCTGGTACTGGTCCAGGGGCAGGGGGGTGGCATCAATAAAGACGCCATAGTTGCGGTCCAGGAGGTCATAGATGGTTGACCGGTTGATATTTTGGATGGGGTACTTGGAGAAACGCTTGAGGGCGGTAAAGTAGTGGATGTCAAACTGCCGGCCTAAAATGAGCTGTTCATCGCTGAGGTCAGAGAGGTTTAGGGACGGTCGCTGGGCCAGGGGGTTATCCCGGTGCAGGATGGCAATGGTTTGAATTTCCCGGAGCTTTCTGACGGTGAGACCCTGGTAAGCCTTGTCGGACAGGTCTTGGCTGATAGTCCCGTCCGGGTTATAGACCGTCGCAATGGCGAAGTCAATGAGTCCCTGGTTGACCCCGGAGGCGATATTGGGGGGCACGTCATAGAGGGGTTTTAAGACCGCCTGGGGAAATTGCTCTTTGAAAAAGTGAATGATGGGCGGGTAGAGAAACTCAAAAGAATAGCCCACCACCAGGCTGATTTCGCCGGTATAGGCCTCCGGCTGGCGGGCGTAGTTTTCAATAAAATTAACCTCTTTGAGGATTTTTCGGATGGATTCTAAAATGACCCGGCCTTCCGCTGTGAGCTGGATGCCGGCCCGGGTGCGCTTGAATAAGATAACACCGATTTCACTTTCAAAGTCGTTTAAGGTGGCGCTTAAGGCCGGTTGGGAAATATAAAGCCGGCGGGCCGCCTCGGAAATAGAACTGTAATTTTCTAAAGTCAGGATTTGCTGGAGCTGGTTTAACTGCATGGGCCCTCCTTACTGTGGTTGATATTTCTCTGGTTGTTGGACTATAACCAGTATACCAAAGTATTTCCCTATAGGCCTATAAGAGATTTCCGTTGTTTCGGTGACTGGTCTATAAGTGGCCGGCTGGCTATAATAAAGACAGGTATAAAAACAAATCATTAATCGCTTTAAGGAGTTGACAAAATGGGACAACCGTTTATTCACCCCACCGGGGTCACCATGTATGACCCTGAAAAATGCTGGAATGGCTATAACCTTATTGCTGCTGAAGACGTCGGCGCTGTGCTCTTTGACATGCGCGGTGAAGTCGTTCGGGTATGGAAGGACCTACAAGGCTTCCCCAATAAACTGCTGCCCGGCGGCCATGTTATCGGGTCTTTAGGGTCCCGGGACAATAAGTTTGGCTACCAGGACCAGACTGACCTAGTTCAAGTGGACTGGGACGGCAAGATTGTCTGGAAGTTCGACAAAAAAGAATACATCGAAGACGAAGGCAACGAACCCATGTGGATGGCTCGCCAACACCACGACTACCAACGGGAAGGGAATCCCGTGGGCTACTACGTCCCCGGCATGGAACCCAAAACCGATAGCGGGAACACCCTGATTCTGACCCATGAAACTGTTGAAAACAAACGGATTTCCGACCAGCGGCTCCTGGATGACGTCATCATCGAAGTCGACTGGGAAGGCAACATCGTTTGGGAATGGCGGGCCAGCGACCATTGGCGTGAATTCGACTTTAGTGACGCCGCTAAACTCGCCCTCTACCGCTACCCCAACATGCACTCCGTAGACGGTGGCGTCGGCGACTGGGTCCACCTCAACTGCGCCAGCTACCTGGGGCCCAACAAGTGGTATGACAAGGGCGACGACCGTTTCCATCCGGATAACATCATCTTCGACAGCCGGGAAGCCAACTTCATGTGCATCATCTCCAAAGAAACCGGCAAAGTCGTCTGGAAACTCGGCCCTGACTTCCAATCCAAAGAAGAACGTCGGATCGGCCAAATCATTGGGCCCCACCACACCCACATGATCCCCAAAGGCCTGCCCGGTGAAGGCAACATCTTAATCTTCGACAACGGCGGTTGGTCCGGCTACGGCGTGCCCTCCAACATCGCCCCCAACGGGACCAAAGTCAACGTTATGGACCGGTCTCGCGTCCTGGAAATCAACCCCGTTACCAAGAAACTCGTCTGGGAACTGCGCGGCAGTGACATGATGGGTTACGGCGGCCCCGGCGTCAACGACTACCGCTTCTACAGCCCCCTGACCTCAGACGCCTGCCGTCTGCCCAACGGGAACACCTTCGTCACCGAAGGCGTTGGCGGTCGACTCTTCGAAGTGACCCCGGAAAAAGAAGTGGTCTGGGAATGGATCTCCCCCTTCGGTCCGGACGCCACCTACATCTACTACCGTGGCTACCGCTACCCCTATGAATACGTGCCCCAGTTACCGAAACCGGACGAAACCCCGATTCCGAAACTGGACATCAAGAAATTCCGGGTACCCGGCGCCGCAGACTGCGAAGTGAAGAACGTCGTAGAAGTAGAAGGGACCTGGGGTTATCCTGACCACGTTCAATCCTGCGTATCTGCAGAAGATGACGATGACGCTCCAACATCCATGTTCTAAATCATAGGCCAAGCGCTCCTGCCAGCAGGGGCGCTTTTCATGTGACCTATAACAGCTAAAAGAAAAGCTTATAGGTGCTTGGTGCAACTTTCTGAAAACTGTTACAATTAATATTGAAAGACGGGCTATCTGCCTGTATAATGAGTTGAACCAACCCAGTTGTTTATTGAAAGGAGGCTGTCATATGACAGACAAGTTACTACACACCCCGCTTTATGATAAGCATATCTCCCTAGAGGCTAAGATGGTACCCTTTGCCGGTTATGAAATGCCGGTCCAATACCCGGCCGGGATCACTGAAGAGCATATGGTTGTCCGTGAAGCTGTTGGTCTTTTTGACGTCAGCCATATGGGCGAAATCTTTATTGAAGGCCCTGCGGCCCTGGCTCACCTGAACCGCCTATGCAGTAACCAGTTTGATTCCATGGCAGACGGTCGTTGCCGGTATACGGTGATTATGAACGAGTCCGGGGGCATCTTAGATGACCTGCTCGTTTACCGCCTGGCCGAAGACCGCTACCTGCTCGTGGTCAATGCCGCCAACCGGGCAAAAATTTATGACCATCTGCTGCCCCTTATGGAAGAAGGGGCTACCCTGACCGATGCCTCTGATGAATGGGGCCAGGTCGCCCTGCAAGGGCCCTTAGCGGAAAAGGTGCTCGCAAAAGTAGCTGACAGCCTCCCTGAAAAGTACTATACTTTTGTTGACGGCGTCCAAGTGGCCGGGGTTCCCTGCATTGTTTCCAGAACAGGCTATACCGGTGAAGATGGCTTTGAAATCTACGGTCCGGCCGATCAAATCGCTACCGTTTGGGATGCCCTCTTAGAAGCCGGCAAGGAAGACGGCATCTTACCCTGCGGCTTAGGCGCCCGGGATACCCTGCGCTTAGAAGCAGCCCTGCCCCTCTATGGTAATGAAATGAATGAAAATATTGACCCCCTCACCGCCGGCCTATCCTTTGCCGTGAAACTGGACAAGGATGACTTTGTCGGTAAAGAGGCCCTCCTGGCTGTGCCGGAAGACCACCCGGTCCGGGTTGGCCTGAAAATCACCGGTCGGGGGATTGCCCGCGAAGGGGCTGCCATTGCCCATGATGGGGAAGAGGTCGGCCAAGTGACCTCCGGCACCCGCCTGCCCTACCTGAAGGCCGCTTATGCCATGGGCTATGTCCCGCCGGCCCTGGCCAAGGAAGGTACTCAGCTGGATGTTATTCTGAGAGATAAACCTGTAGCCGCCGAAGTGGTTGCGCTGCCGTTTTATAAAAGAAAATAAGCAAATAAAAGGAGAATGAAAACAATGGCAAACATGAAATACGCAAAGAGTCACGAGTGGGTTTTATATAATGATGATGATACGGTAACCATTGGGATTACAGACTATGCCCAAAACGAACTGGGCGATATTGTCTTTGTCAACCTGCCCGAAGTCGGGGATGTGTTCGACGAAGGGGAGGTCTTCGCTGACGTTGAAAGCGTCAAGGCTGTTTCCGACTTATACCTGCCGGTATCCGGCACCATTGCAGAAGTCAATGAAGAATTACTCGATGCTCCGGAAAAAATCAACGAAGATTGCCATGACGCCTGGCTGGTCAAGGTATCCGAAGTTGAAGGCGGCGAAGAACTCTTAACGGAGGCTGAATACAACGCATTCATCGAAGCCGGTGGTGAATAAAAATGGGCGGCTACATTCCAGTTAACGAGGCTGACCGCCAGGCCATGCTCCAGGCGGTGGGCCTGGAAACCATGGCCGACTTATATGCAGACATTCCGGAAGCCGTACGCCTAAAAGAGGGTCTCAACCTGCCGGATGGGATGGCTGAACAAACGGTCCGCCAGAAGCTTGCCGACCTGGCCCGGCAGAACTACAGCTATGATGTGGTCCTCCGGGGCGCGGGTAGCTATCACCACTACATTCCGGCAGCGGTTAGCCAAATCGCAGCCAAGGAAAACTTCGTGACCTGCTACACCCCCTACCAGGCGGAAATTTCCCAAGGGGTCCTGCAGGGGATCTTTGAATTTCAAACCATGATCGCCGAACTGACCACCATGGACGTATCCAATGCCTCTGTTTATGATGGGGCAACGGCAGCCGGCGAAGCCATGGCCATGAGCCGGGAGCGGAAGAAGACCAAGGTCCTCTGTGCCGCTACCGCCAACCCCATGACCCAGGAAGTTATGAATACCTATGCCAGCGGTGCAGAAGCCCCCTTTGAACGGGTGGCCGAAGCCGACGGCCGGCTGGACCTGGCGGCTTTAAAAGAAGCCCTGGAAGATCCTGAGGTCTGTGCCCTTTATATTGAAAGCCCCAACTACTACGGTCTCATTGAAAATATGCAAGAAATCGCCGACCTGGTCCACCAGGCCGGGGCCAAGCTGATTTTTGGGGCCAATCCCCTGGCCTTGGCCATCTATGAAAGCCCGGTCGCCTTCGGGGCAGATATCGTCGTCGGTGACGGCCAGCCCCTGGGCCTGCCTATGAACTACGGCGGTCCCTCTGTGGGCTTTATGGCCACCACGAAAAAACTCATGCGGCGCCTGCCCGGCCGGATTGTCGGTGAAACCACTGATGAAGACGGCAACCGGGCCTATGTCCTGACCCTTCAAGCCCGGGAACAGCACATCCGGCGGGATAAGGCCAGTTCCAATATTTGCTCCAACCAGGCCCTGTGTGCCCTGACCTCAGCCATTTACATGGGGATGATGGGCCCTGAAGGCCTCCGGGAAGTTGCCATGCAGTCCCGGGCCAAGGCCCACTACCTGGCTGACGGCCTGGCGAAAATCGGCTACGACCGGGTCCATGATGGCGCCTTCTTCCACGAATTCGTCACCACCACCCCGGTACCTGCCCGGCAGGTTGAAGCCGCCCTGCGGGAAAAGCACATCCTGAGCGGCCTGCCCCTGGATGACAACCGGATGCTCTGGTGCGCCACTGAACAGGTCTCCAAGGAAACCCTGGACCAGGTGCTTGACTGCTTGAAGGAGGTGGCCCAATGAAGCTCATCTTTGAACGTTCCATTCCCGGTACAGGCCAAGAGGTCCTAGCCCCCTGCGATGTACCTGAAGTCGCTATGGATGCCCCGGGCCGCCAAGAAACCCTCCACCTGCCTGAACTGGCTGAAGGGGAATTATCCCGGCACTACAGCCAGCTGGAAGACCAGGCCTTTGGGGTCAACCGGGGCTTCTACCCCCTGGGCTCCTGCACCATGAAATATAATCCCAAACTCCACGAGGCCGTTGCCGCCCTGCCGGGCTTTGCAAACCTCCACCCTCTGGTGCCGGATACCGACGCCCAGGGGACCCTGGCCGCCCTGGCCCTGGCTGAACACTACCTTTGTGAAGTCACCGGCATGGACCGGATGACCTTCCAGCCGGCCGCCGGTGCCCAAGGGGAGTACACGGGTCTTTTACTGATCAAAAAATATCATGAAAAACGCGGAGACACCGCCCGCAAAAAAATCATCGTTCCGGAAAGTGCCCACGGCACCAACCCGGCCAGCGCCGTAATGACCGGCTTTGAAGTCGTTTCTGTTGGCACCAATGCCGATGGGGACGTGGACCTGGATGACCTGAAAAAGGTCCTGGGTCCGGATACGGCCGGCCTCATGCTGACCAACCCCTCCACCCTAGGCCTCTTCGAGAGGGATGTCCTGGAGATTACCGATGCCGTCCACCAAGCCGGCGGCCTGGTCTACTATGACGGGGCCAACTTAAACGCCGTCATGGGAACCGTCCGTCCCGGGGACATGGGCTTTGACTGCGTCCACCTGAACCTGCATAAGACCTTCTCCACCCCTCACGGTGGCGGTGGCCCGGGCAGCGGGGCCGTTGGTTGTAAAGACTTCCTAGCCGACTACCTGCCGGCCCCGGTCCTGGCTGAAAAAGACGGGACCTACTACTGGGATAATGACCGGCCGGACAGCGTCGGCCGGGTCAAACAATTCCACGGGCACACTGCCGTTGTCCTGCGGGCCCTGGCCTATGTCCTCTCCCTGGGCGGCAACGGCATTAAGGCTGCCAGTGAACAGGCCGTCTTAAACGCCAACTACCTCCGGGTCCTCTTAAAAGACAGCTACCCGGCTGCCTTTGACCGGATCTGCATGCACGAATACGTCGCCGGCATGGCCCCCTTAAAGGCCGCCACCGGCGTCCGCGCCCTGGACCTGGCCAAAGGGATGCTGGAAGCCGGCATCCACCCGCCAACCATCTACTTCCCCTTAAATGTACCGGAAGCCCTGATGTTTGAGCCTACCGAAACAGAAAGTAAGGCCACCATCGATGCCGCTGCAGAAGTCCTCCGCAAGCTCATTGATGAAGCCCATAAAAATCCGGAAGCCCTCCATGCCATGCCGACCAATACTCCTGTCAAACGGGTAGACGACGTCGCCGCCGCCCGGAAACCGATTGTCCGCTATGACTTTAATGCCCAGGCGGACCCTGAATAAAAACCTATAAAAAACCGGACTGCCCAGC
>NZ_JBJUVG010000008.1:0-93876 GCF_046097595.1 Peptococcus simiae | reverse complement strand
CTTTTTTCCTAGTCGGACGGACGATTTAGCCGTCTATGAAGGCGATTTTTTCCAGCTCGGCTTCCTTTTCCGGGCTCAGGGGGGTCTCCGGTTGCTTGAGGAGGAGGCCTTCTTTTCTAAGGGTCTGAAGGCTTTGGGCGACGCTGGTCCGGTGGACGCCGCTGAGCTGGGCAATGAGGCTCTGGGTCAGGCGGATTTCCGGGAGGGCATCCTGGAGGCGAAGGTAGTGGTAAAAGGAGAGGACTTGGGCAATTTTTACATGGGCGGGAACGGCGTACTGAAGGTAGGACTGGTGGTAGAGCCGGCGGGTTTCCAGGGCGCTGAAGCGCATGATCAGGTAGAGGAAATGCTCGGATTCTTTCATTATACTGATAAAGGCTTCCCTGGGAAAGTGCCAAAGGGTAACGTCGGTATAGGCGGTACTGGCATAAAGGAGGGGCATATGGTGCCAGGCCGGGGCCAGCCAATGGGGGTAGGGGGCGAAGGTAAGGGTGCACTTTTCAAGGCCATTGATATTGGCCACGCTGTCTATAATGGCCCCTTCCATAAGAAAAATGATGTCGCTGAGCTGGTCACCGGCAGCGGTCAAGCGACTTCTTTTGGGGTGGTGGCTGACGGTGGCGATGGCGGTTAGGTCTGCCAGCCAGGGGGAAAAGTCTAAGCCGAGGGGCTTAAGGCTGAGAAAGGGGCTACCGGTGAGGCGTTCTTCATTCATGGGTCCACTTCCTTAAAATATGCGGAATAAAACAGGCGTTTGTAGCGGCAACTGCTTATCAGCTCTTTTTATGAATGGTATTATCAACTTAATGAAAAAAAGGACAAAGGAGGATCGATATGTCTACCGTATCGCGCAGCAAAGAGTACTTATTGTGGTTATTTGTTTTCGGCATTCCCATTGTGTTTGGCCTGCTCCCCTTGGATATGGCGCCTAAAATGCAATACTTTCTGGCCATTTCCCTCTGGGGGGTCCTGGCCTGGATGACGTCTATTGTTCCGGCCGGGGTGGTGGGGGCAGTCCTGCCTTCTCTCTTCTTCTTTTCCGGGGCGGCCCCGGCAGAGGTGGCCTATGCCCCCTGGTTTAACAGCTTAATCTGGGGGACGATTTCCATCCTTCTCATTGGCTATGCGACGGATAAGACCGGCATTGCCAAGCGGATGGCCTACAGCATTATCTTGCGCTTTGACTGTAACTTAAAGGGCCTGGTCTGGGCCTTTATGGGGGCCGGGGTGGTCATGGCCTTTATTATTATTGACCCCATGGCCCGGGCCATGATCTTTACGACGATTGCCCTGGGGATTGTCCGGGCTTTGGATATTCCCCTGAAAAGCCGGGAAAGTACGGCCCTGGGCTTGGCGGCCTTTTTTGCCATGAGCGGACCCGGCCTTATGCTCTACACGTCCGGCAACGGGATTTACATCAACAGTGTCTACCGGAATGTGGCGGGCAATATTGACTACTTCCAGTGGCTCTTGGGCAATATCCTGCCCAGCCTGGCCTGGATGCTGATTTCGGTCCTCATTGTCCTCAAGTTTTTCCGCCTGGACAATGGCCGCTGCCTGGATGCCCGGGAAAGCCTGATGGCCCAAAAGGAGGCCCTGGGGCCCATGAACCGGCAGGAATGGACAACCTTAATCGTCCTCCTGGTCCTGGTGGCCGATTATATTCTGGCGCCGATGGTAGACCTAGACCCCTTCTTATTAAGTGCCCTGCCCATGGCCCTCCTCTTCCTGCCTTCTGTGGGAATTTTACAGGCCAATGACTTTGAAGAGGCCAATTTAAAAATCCTCTTCGTGATGACCGGGGCCATGTCCATTGGGTCGGTGGCCGGGGCGGTTGGCCTGGTGGATATCCTGATTCAGTCGTCAGAGCCCATTATGGGCCGGGGCCCGATTGTGATGACCATTGCGACCTTTATTTTAGCGGTGGTGTCCAACTTTGCCTTAACGCCCTTGGCCATTGTCTTCACCTTGACGGAGGCTATTACCAAGATGGCCCTGGCCTTTGGCTATAACCCCCTCCCCATCGCCTATGCCCTCTGCTTTGGGACAGATGTGTATATCTTCCCCTATGAGTATGCGATCCTCTTAATGTGCACGGGCTTTGGCTTAATGGACAATAAGATGCTCATTAAGGCCCTCTGCCTACGGACGATTGGCGCCTTTGCGATTTTATTCCTGATTTCTATTCCTTACTGGTACTTGCTTGGCCTATTTGCCTAAGTAGCCGGGTGTCCTGCGGGACACCCGGTTTTTTTGCTTAGCCGGCCGGGGGAGGGTCAGATACGGATATCCGGGTGGTCACTGATTAAAAGTTGCTCACCGGGAGCGTGGGTATAGAGGCGGACATTGGTGGAGCGGGGAAATTCCCGTTTGGCAATCCGGCCCACGAGCTTTAGGAGGGCCCCTTCGCCGATGGCTTCAAATTCCTCCCGGTGGTAACCGTGTTCACGGACATGGTAGAGGCCCTCCTCCCGCAGGGTGATGATGAGGCCCCGGTTCCTTTTATAGGTGAGGATTTCGATGGCGCCACCTGTTTCCAGTTTGGGCAGGCGGCGGCGTAATTCTTTAGGAATGGCTTCTAAGCGAATCATATCTTCCCTCCTTTAAAAGACCGTCAAAAGACAAAAGCCAGTTCAAGCATAGCAGAGACCGGGAAGAATTGCACCCTTTGGCAAAAAATTGGTCTCTATCCATTTGTATTTGATCGATAAAGTGCTATACTAGCCCTATTAAGGAGGGTCATCAGGATGCTTGATGAAATTTTAGCTTATAATCAACAATTTGTGGAAAAGAAGCAGTACGAATACTTCTTAACGGACAAGTACCCCAATAAGCAGGTAGCGATTCTCACTTGTATGGATGCCCGCTTGTCCACCCTGCTCAACGCCGCTATGGGCCTGGCCAATGGAGATGCGAAAATCATCAAAAATGCCGGTGCCCTGGTCTCCCACCCCTTTGGGAGTATTATGCGGTCCCTCTTGGTCGCTGTGTATGACTTGAATGTCAGCGAGGTCTTTGTGGTAGGCCATGATGACTGTGGGGCTGAGGCCTTAAATGCCGAAGCCATGATGGCTAAGATGAAGGACCGGGGCATCAGTGAGGATACCTTCCAGACCCTGGCCGGGGCCGGCATTGACTTAAATGCCTGGCTGGCCCCCTTTGAGAATGTTGAAGAAGCCGTCCGGGAAACGGTGGCCCGGATCAAGAGCCACCCCCTGATGCCTAAGGATATCCCTGTCCATGGCCTGGCCATCCGACCGGACAGTGGGGCCCTCCGGGTCATTGTCTGTGATGCCTGTGAGATCTAGGCCATCCTAAATAAAAAGAACCGCCCTTCCGAGCCTTTCGGAAGGGCGGTTTGCTGTAGTTACAACATCTATTAGGCAGCCTTTTGCTTGTGAGGCTTCTCCTTTGGGTCTTGAGCTGGCGCAGAAGACCCGGTCTTCTGTGCATCAGTCTTGGTTTGGTCAAGAGAATGGGTATGGGCTGCCGTCATGACCTGGTCATAAGCCCAGTGGCTGGTTGGTAGGTCTTTAAAAGTAGTTGTCTGCTTCTCCTGGGCCGGCAGGGGCTTGCGGCCCAGGAACCGGTTAACCATGGCGCAGGCTTCAGCTCGCGTGATGGGTGCATCCGGGCGGAAGGTACCATCCGGATAGCCATTCAGGTATTTTTTAGCATAAGCCTGACTAATGGCCTCCTTGGCCCAATGGCCTGTCAGGTCTGTAAAGGGGGCTGGAGAGACGGGACCTTTTTCATTCCGACTGAGAATAGCTGCAAATTCAGCCCGGCTAATGGGTGCATGGGGCCGGAAAGTTTGGTCCGGGTAGCCGGACATCATATGGGTATTCACCATGCTGATAATGGCGTTTTCATACCAGGCCCCGGTATAGGCGATGTCCTTAAAGAGGGGGAGCTGTTGGGTAATGGCCCTGTCCCTCAGGTAAGACCGGGCAAACATGGCTGCTGCTTCAGCCCGGCTAATGGCCTGATCCGGCTGGAAGCTGCCATCCGGGTAGCCGGAGACATAGGCCTCCTGCCGGTTTACAGACGGAAGGCTAGGCATTTGTGCGGCAGTGTCATTGTCGTTTTGCTTACCTTTTTCTTTTGGCTTGCTTTCCGACTTATTTTTATCCTTGTTCATGCCGGGTTTACTTGTATCGGCATGATCCTTTTTCTTATTGGGAAGGGACGGCCCGGTACTACCTCCGCCGGCACTGCTTTCGCTATTTGACTTATTTTTGACTGTATAGGTTAATTCTTTTTCATTAGAAAAGTCTTTTTCGGCCTCTTTTTGTACAAACCGTAAAAGGTCACCTTTTTCCAATCCTTTGCCCTCAGGTAAGGTAAAGGTGAATTTACCTTGTGGGTCAACTAAGCTCCGAGCACTGTAATAGGCCTGTCGGGGCTGTCCTTGGCCTGCTTTTCCCTGTCGGTAAACGTACAGGTCAACAGTGGCCCCCGCAACGCCTTGCCCGCGAACGGTTTTACCGTCCTTATCAACCTGGAGGTTTTCCGGCGTAGCCGTAGCTTCTTGACCCGGAATAGCCGGTGTAATCTGGTGGTTGACAGACATAGGCTTTTTACCCTTTTCCTCCTGGATTACCTTTAGGTCATCCCCTGCTCGCAAAAGCAAGCCCTGGGGAACCAGGTAGGTAAATTTCCCTTGAGCTGCAACAGTTACTTGACCGGGCAAGGCTTCATACTGATCATCATCTTTCTTGCGGAGTTGGAAAGTAATAACCGCCCCCGGCGTACCGGTGCCTTGAATGAGGGTATCCTTTTCCGTCCTCCCCCCGGTCACCACGGGCCGTTGAGAGTATCCCTTTTGTGAAGCACTGGCAAAAAAGGTCGTATTCCCGGTAATCGTCCTGTTTTCACGAGACCATACCGGTGCATCGTAGCCGGTTGCAGATTTGACAACCGGAAAGTCAGCATCTGTCAGGACAGTGCCCGGTTTGACGAGGATGGTTTTCCCTTGGAAATCAGCGGATACCCCTTCGCCGGGGACAAAGGTAACATAGCAAGCCCCTTCCGGCATCAGCTTATTAGCAGCCTCTTTCCCATCTATTTTATTACGGACAACGGTTAATTTGTGACCATCCAGCCGGGCTTGAGACCCATCTTTAAAGGTGACCGCCAAAGGGCCTTCATACGTACCTTCTTTTTCCGTCGTCCGGTTACCGGCGTCTTCTATGCGGGCGCCATCTTGATCAGCCTCTTCTAGGATAACGCCCTTACTGTAATTAACTGCATCCCCCTGCCAGACGGATAGCTCCATCAGGGTAAACTCTTTTCTATAGGGAGTCGCAAATGGACTGCTGTAAGGGGTATTCTTTTCAACAATAACCAGGTCTGATACCCCTTCACCTGCTTGACGGGCGGGCAATTGACCATTTTTTAAGAGAATCTTCCCCTGGTCATTAACCATCAGGTCATGGTCTGACTTGGTTTCATAATTCGGGACATATACCTTGCTATCTTCAGAAAATGAACCGCCGTCTGCTTTTCGGACGGTCAACTCCATATCGCCATTTTGAAACCGTTTAGTCTGAACCGTCAAAGTTCGTTCGGCTTCAGCGCTTCTAGCCGGGAGAGGCAGGACAGTCAAGAGTAAGCCTAAAGTGACAAGAATGGCTACTGCTTTTTTGAAAATACCTGTATTCATCATCTCTTCTCTCTTTCTTATTTAAGCTTAAGCGAGGGCATCATTTTTATGCCTTTCCCCACTGCCTACTTTCAGGCTGGCAGATAGGGCTTCCGTCGGGCAAACTTGCTTACACCGGCCGCAGCGGATGCATTCCGGGCTATTGATATTGGCCACCGGGTCAATGGCCATCCCACAGGCCTTGCGGCATTGACCGCAAGAAATGCAGCGGTTTTCATCCAGCTGGTAACGGTAGAAGGAGACCTTATTAAAGAGGCCGTAAATGGCCCCCAGGGGGCAGAGGTACTTACAAAAAGGCCGGTAAAGAATAATGGAAGCCACAATCGTTAGGGCCAGGATCACATTTTTCCAGATAAACAAATGCCCTAGGGTGGCCCTGAGGCCCGGATTCAGAGCCACCAAGGGCCAGCCCCCCTCTATCATCCCGGCTGGACAAATTAATTTACAAAAATAGGGATTCCCGGACCCGATGACATTGACCAGGGTCAGGGGCAGGATAATGACAAAGACGGCCAGAATAATATATTTAAGATAGCGGAGCCCCTTGTCACCCGGGAAGGTATGAATCTTTTTGATAAAGGGAATCTTATGCAGGAGGTCCTGGATGAGGCCAAAGGGACAGAGCCAACCGCAAACAAAGCGGGCCAGGAAGGTCCCCACCAGAACAAAAAAGCCCATGAGGTAGAGGGAAACCTTGTACTCGGCACTGCCAATGACCGCCTGCAGGGCCCCAATGGGGCAGGCCCCCAGGGCGCCCGGGCAGGAGTAGCAGTTGAGTCCGGGGACGCAGGCCTTTTTCAAGGGACCAGTGTAAATTTGTCCGGTTACAAAGCCGGCAAAGTGGGCATTGGTCAGAGCTGTCCAGGCCCCCTGGCCTAGGTGCCGCCTCTTATCTGAATATCTTTTTTTAGCCAATGCCGATACACTCCAAACAAATCCGCGAGGCCTTGGTGAAGACGGCAGCCACTTCATTCCGCATGATGCCGCCAGCCACCAGACCCAGGCCCAGGGCGACCAGGGTCAGCCGGGTATACCAACCGTTTAAGCGGACCTTCATTACTTGTTAACCTCTTCCAGGGCGCTGTTGATGATTTCCTTCCATTGGTCCAGGCTTCTGGCCCCGGCATAACCCTGGCCAACGACCTTGCCGTTTTCATCTACCAGGTAGCTGGTCGGGAAGGTGGTAACATCCTTGAGAATATTGCCTAAAACGGTTTCATCCGGCTTGCAGAGGGGGTAGGTCACGCCGGTTTCTTTCTGGATTTTCTTAGCCTTTTGAACACTTTCAGGGACATCCTTACCGCCATCAGTGGTATCAACGACAATCCCGACCACTTGGACGCCCTTATCCTTCATTTCCTGGTTGAGCTTTTCCAGGTCCGGCATTTCAGCAATACAGGGATTACAGAAGGTGCCCATTAAATTGACCAGGGTCAGCTTGTGGCCCTTGAGGTCATCGGCGGTGAAACTTTTCCCGTCAATGGTCTCCATGTTGAATTGGCCCATTTCGGAAAAAGTAGTGGTTGCCTTTGGCCCCTTATCGACAGAAGCAGAAGCGGTCGAGGCACTGCTTGCCGCCTCCGTTGACGTCTCTGCCCCGCTGCCGCCGCAGCCGGCCAGGAAGGCGGCGCTTAAACCGAGTAAACACACCATAGCTGTTAATTTCTTTTTCATAATTTTCCTCCTAGAAATAAAATACAAGCTTTCGTCGTCATTTGAGAACAGTTCGCATTGTAGCACAGGACAACCGGTCTTGTCTTTAAGATTAAGCATATGTTACGAAATCACGAAAAAAGGTAGACCAATCTTCAAGAAAAAGACCGGTTTTCTCTTGAGGACCTAAAAATGGCAAAAAAAATCGGCCCTGAAACCAGGGCCGGAGGATTTTTTCTTAACATTTACCCTAGAGTGGGGAAGGGGGTTACTTTTTCCCCAGGGCGCCGGCTAGCCGCTCCATGCTCCGGAGGTAGGCCAGGAGGTCAGCCCGGGTCCGATCAGCGGACAGGGGCTTGGTAAAGGAAAGGACTTCCGCTTCCAGGGTCCGGATGAGCCTTTCCCCTTCCTCCGTAAGGGTATAGCCTGCTGCCCGGCGGTCACCGTCGGCCTGGCTCTTCATTAAAAGGGCCCGGGTCACCAGCCGGTTGAGGATGCCCGAGACCGTTCCCTTGGACAGGCTCAGCAGGTCGCAGATATCGCTATTGCGGATGGTCCCCTTGCCCCGGGCGGCGCCCAGGACGCTAAATTGCTGGGGTGTGATATCCCAGGCTTCCAGGGTCTCGCTCAGCCGGCTCTGCATGAGGCCGTTGACTTCGCGAACCGCGTAAAAAAGGCGCAGGGCCAGTTGATCTTGTTCAGTCATGACGATTCCTCCCATATTCAGTTAGCATGCAAACATCGTACCCCAGCAGGCGGGGCCCTGTCAAATGAAAGCCATAAGGAGATGGGCCTTGTTCATACCCGGGGCCCGTGATAATATGGCAGGGAGGAGGCGAGAGGATGAATACTGCAGAAGATAGACGCCGGATGCTGGGCGATATGCCGGTAGGCCAATTGCTGATGCGCTTTTCAGTGCCGGCCATTATCGGGATGATCGTCAATGCCCTCTATAATGTTGTCGACCGGATTTTCCTGGGCATGGTTTCCGGCCAGGCCATTGGGGCGGTCTATATCACCTTCCCCATTATCCTGGTCATTATGGCCCTATCCATGCTGGTCGGGATTGGGGCCACCACCCTGATTTCCATCCGCCTGGGCGAGGATAAGCACCGGGATGCGGAGCGGATTTTAGGCAATGCCTTTATCATCATGCTGGTCATGTCCCTGGTCATCACCCTGGTGATTCTTCTTTTTGCAAACCCCCTTTTAAGGGTCTTTGGGGCGACGCCCTCCCTCTTGCCTCTGGCCGCCTTATATATGCGGATTGTCTGCCTGGCCCTGCCCTTGCAGATGGTTTCCTTCTGTTTAAACAGTGTCATCCGGGCCGAGGGCAACCCGACCCTGGCCATGGTCACCATGATGGTTGGGACCCTGGTCAATGTGGTTTTAGATTATCTTTTTATCGTTCAATTGGGTTGGGGGGTAGCCGGCGCCGCCTGGGCGACGGTGGCCGGCATGGCGGTTAGTGGCCTGTGGATTCTCTTTTATTTCCTCACCGGCCGGTCCCTCTTAAAGCTCCGGGCCGGTTACTTCCGCCTGGACCTGGCCCTGGTCCGCCGGATTATGGCCCTGGGCATTCCCAGTTTTGGCATGCAGCTGGCCAATAGTCTGGTCATTACGGTTATTAATTATGAGCTGAAAATTTACGGGGGCGACAATGCCCTGGCCGCTATGGGAATTATCCATAGCGTATCCACCCTCTGCTTCTTCCCCCTCTTTGGGATCAACCAGGGGGTCCAGCCCATCATTGGCTTTAACTTCGGGGCCCGCCAGCTCCACCGGGTCCGGGAGGCCCTCTTCAAGGCCATCGGCGCCGGAACCTTCTTTGCCCTGGCCAGTTTTATCCTGATTATGGTCTTTACCGATGATATCGTCCGTGTTTTTGCCAGCAACCCGGAAACCCTGGCGGCCATTGGCGATTACACCCGCGAGGGCCTGCGGATCAATATCCTCTTCCTGCCCATCTTAGGCCTGGGCATCGTCGGGGGGACCTACTTCCAGGCCACCGGCCGGGCAGCCATTGCGACCTTCCTCTCCCTGACCCGACAGCTGATTATCCTGGTGCCCTGTGTGGTCATCTTCGCCCGGCTCTGGGGCGTGACCGGGGTCTGGATGGGTTACCCGGCCAGTGACCTGGCCTCGACCCTTTTAGTGGCCTACTTTCTCTTCCGCTACCGGCACGAATTACGGGGCCAGCCCCGCCAATAAAATAAGCAAGGCAGGCGTCTCTATTCAGACGCCTGCCTTTTTATAGTTTTTCAAACTCATAAAAAACCTGCCCGGCAGGGTTTGCCGGACAGGGGGCTAATTTTTAGGACCGGTAGTGGATAAAGGCATCCGGGTCGACGGCCTTGCCGTTGACACGGGTTTCAAAGTGAAGGTGGGGTCCGGTTGCTGCGCCGGTCATCCCCTGGGTGCCAATGGTTTGCCCTTGGCCCACTTGCTGGCCCACTTGGACGCCAATGGTGGCGAGGTGGGCATACCGGGTCACGAGACCGGAGGGGTGAGTAATATCGACACAATTCCCATAGCTAGAGAAAACTTCTGCCCGGGTGACAGTGCCGCTGGCGGCGGCAAAAATCGGGTCGCCGGCGCACCCGGCAATATCGACCCCGGTGTGGAAGTCTTTTTCAACGCCATTGCCGAGCGGGAAAATGCGCTCGCCAAAGGGGGAAGAAATGTAGGTGGCTGTGGTCGGCCAGATGAGCTGGTCACCGGTGGTGACTTTAGCTGTTGTAGCGGTCTTGGGCTGGGCGACAGCCGGTGTCGGTGAAGTGGCCTTGGGGTTGGTGGTGCTGGGCGGGGCCACCTTGGCGGCTTGCGGGGCCTGGTAGGCATTCAAATGGGCCCACATGGGCTTCTGGTTGGTCCAGATGCCGCCAATCAGCTGCCAGTTGGGGTCACCGTCGACCAGGACCAGCATTTGGTTCCCGGACAGGCCGATGTTCCGGTTGATAATGTTCTCGAATAGGCTAAGGGGCGCGTAGGAGGCGCCATTTTTGATGACGAGGGGAAATTGCTGGCCATTGGCCACAGTCACCAGGGTGTTTTTCTGGGACAGTTGCATTTCATAATTTTCCCGGCCTTGGGTCAGTTTGATTTTATCCTGACCTTCAGCCCGCCATTCTAAATCCATGTTTAAGTCCGTAAAGGTTGACCGGAGTGGCAGCCAGATCCCGTCATTTTGGACGACAGCTGCACTCTTTAAAGGAATATAGGCGTATTCCGGTTGGGCCGCCTGGGCCGGGGCACTCGGTGCCAGCAGGATGGCCAGGGCACACAAAAGAGCCGGAAAGACCGCCAGATACTTTTGACGCAAATGAAGCCACATCCTTTCCAGTGTTTGTTGCTAGTGTAGCACAAAAAAAACGCAACCGGCGGAAAAGGGGGGATTTGTAACCACTTTGTTCCGTCTTAACCGGTGCGTTCGTAAAAGGTCTTTATTTGATGGGCCCCTGGCGTAAAAAGGCCAGGAGGTCGTCGGCCACATAGCTGTCTTCCTGGTAATCGAACGGGATACCGGCAGCCTGGAAGTCGGCCTTGAGCTGGTCGTAGAGGCTGCCCTGGGCGGTGATAATCTCGCCCGGTCGGCGGCCAGCCTGGATAAAGCGGCTCATGAGCCGGTCCAGGAGGCGGACCTGCCAGCTGGGCGAGTCGGCCTCTTCCCGGTCGATAAAGACATCGGTCCATTCGACGCTGCCGGTATCTAGGTCGACCAGGTAGACGGCCCGGGGCTGGCGGCCGTCGGCCACCGGACTAAAGAGATAGAAGAAAAAGAGTTCCCAATGGCTGTCGGCTTCAGGCAGGGCCCGGACCCGGGCCAGGGTAAAGGGGGCCAAGAGGGGCGAGGCTGGGGCTGGCGCCAGGGGCTGGTCTGTCGGCCGCACCCGGTCCTGGTCCAGGATAAAGCGTCTGGGGGCCTGGAGGACGACCGGGCCATTTTTTAAGATTCCCTGCTTGAAGAGGTCCAGGACACTGGTTAGGATGTGCCTTAGCTGGTCTTCTTCGGCCGGGCTGGCGGGCCGGCTGGGCTCGCCGGGCAACCGCCGCTCGATGACCATGGGCAGGTCCTTGGCCACCCGGAGTTCCAGTCGGTCCAGGTCCTGGGCAGCCACGTAGCCCACGGCATCATCCCGCTGGACGGCCTGTTCTGCCCAGGCCCCGGCCAGGCCAAAGGCAATCCGGCAGATGATGACCTGGTTTTCATAGAAGAAGCGGACCACCGTCAGGGCCCGGTTGGGCCCGCTATAAAAGCTGAGGGGCTGACCGGCCAGGGCCCCCTGCCAGGGGGCGTAGGTCTTGAGCCGCCGTAGGGCCTCGGCAACGGTCAGGAGCCGGGGCTTTTGCCGCAGGCGGTTTAAAAGGGCCTTGTGGTCCGGGGGAATCCGCCGGCTTTCGCAGGCCTTGGTGAGGGCCAGGCGGCGGGTGGCCGGGGCCAGGCTGGTGCAGGCCTGGATAAAGGGGTAGGCAATCGCCCACTGCTTGGCCAGGGCGGTGGCCATATACCAGGCCACCATGGTGTGGACATAGTAGTGGTCCGTGGGCACAGCGGCCACCTGGATCAGGTGGTCGGGTCGGAAGGCCTCATCCAGGAAAAACCGCTCCATCATCCCAATGCCAAAGCGGACGGTATAGGGGGCCGGGCTCCCCAGCCAGCGGCGGAGGGGGCCGGCCAGGAGGTCCGGCGCCCAGGCCAGGGAACGTGGACGAAGGGCATCGCAGACGGCCCAGTTATCAACAAAAGGCAGGAAGGCCTCGACCTCGGCCAGGGTGGCCGGGCCCTCCTCATTGTCATTGATGAGGTAGGCGTGGATGAGGTTTTCTTCATGGCTGGCATGGGGCAGGTCGGCCATAAAGGCCGCCCGGGCCGCCGGCTCCTTGCCCAGGGTCCGGGCCAGGCGGTTCAGGGTCTGGGCCCGGACCCCCAGGATGGGGGCAGCCGGCAGGCTTTGAAAGAGCCCCTCGCTAAAGGCCTTGTAGTCCGGCTCAGCGGCTTCCTGTAAGGCCCGGGTCATATTATCTAGGTAGTCACTCATGGGGCCTCCTCCTCAATCAGTGCGGCGACATCCCTGTCATAGTTGGACCAGGGGTAGTCGGCCAGACCTTCATCAGCCTGGCCCGGTGACGGTAGGCCGTCATGGGCAAGGGCCTTGGCCACCTGCCAGCCGTCCCCATGTCGGACCATGAGGAGCTGGTAGCTGCAGGTCCCCTTTTTTTCCGGGCCGACGGTCCAGTCAAATAAGAATTGGGCCTGGGCCGATTGGTCATCCAGGGCCCGGGCCTTGCCGTCAACAAAGCTGAGGGCTCCGGCCGGCTCATACTTGTCCAGCCGGTAGGCAACCAGGTCCCGGAGGGCAGCTGCATCCGGGGCGGTATTGTCTTCAGCGCTGGTGACCAGGTCGGCAATAGGCGAAAAGTGGTCTTTAATAAAGGCCTCCCCGCTGGCCCGGATGGCCTGGCGGTCCTCCGGGCTGAGCTGGGGCTCCTTAGGAGCCTCAACAAAGGCCTGGACCCCCAGGCCCACCAGGACCACACCGGCGAGCAGGCAAAGGCTGGCTATAATCATCAAGGCTTTCTTCATGGTCTACCCCCTCCATCGTTCGCTGTCATCTCTTCCATCAGCCGGGCAAGGACAGTTTATCTCCCCGGTCAGCTTATGCTACAATAAACTTATTATACAAGATAAAGGAGCAATCGCCATGGGGAATTTTTTATGGCAGGCTTTAACCGCCTATACCGACAAAAACCGGCAATCGGCCCATACCCCGGGCCATGGGGCCGGGCAAGTGGTCCCGCCCCGCCTGGCTGCGGCCTGGGGCGAGGCCATCTTTCGCTATGACCAAACCGAACTGCCGGGCCTGGACGTTTTAGCCGAGGCCGAAGGGGTCCTGGCCCAAAGCCAGGCCGATGTGGCTGCCTGCCACGGGGTCGCCTTTGCCCGTTACCTGGTTGGCGGGTCCACCGCCGGCATCCTGGCCATGTGCCTGGCCTTCTGCCGCCAAGAGACCGTCCTGGTCCCCCGGCATGCCCACCACAGCATCCGCAATGGCCTGGTCCTGGCCGATGCCCGGGCCATCGACTTGCCGGTGGACATCGACCCCCGGACCGGAGCCATCCTGGGGGTCTCTAAGGCCAACCTGGAGGCGGCCCTGGCCGCACACCCTGAGGCCCGGGTCTTCTGGCATATTGACCCCTCTTATGACGGGGCCCGGGCCTTGGAAGCCCTATCCGCAGCCCGGGCGGCCGGCCTCCTTATCCTGACCGACGGGGCCCATGGCGCCCATTACGGTTTCCACCCGGCCTACCCCCGGCCGGCTGAAGGGGATGTCCGAGTGGTCTCCAGCCATAAGACCCTGCCGGTTTTAACCGGGGCCAGCCTCCTCCTGGGCCGGTCCTCGGCCCAGGAGGAGGCCCTGGACCGGGCCCTGCAGATGGTCCAGACCTCCTCCCCCTCCTACCTCATGCTGGCCGCCTTAGAGGCGGCCTATGACTGGCTGCCGACGGCAGCTGCCCAGGCCCAGATGACCGAGGGCCTGGCCCGGCTGGCTGCCCTCCGCCGGGACCTGGCTGGGACCCCCCTGGCGGTCACCGTCTATGATGACCCCCTCCGCTGGACCCTCTCCGCCCCCGGCCTGACCGGCCTGGCCCTGGCCGAAAGGCTGGCCGCTCTCGGCCTGGATGTCGAATTGGCCAATAGCCGGACGGCCCTCCTCCTCTGGCCCTTGACCGGGCCCCGGGTAGGCGGAGCCCGGGCCCTCAAGGCCCTGGCTGGCCAGTTGACCCCGGGGCCGGACCGGCGGCCGCCCCTGGCGCCCCTGCCCCTACCGAGGGTCTACCTGGCACCCCAGACAGCCTTGGCGGCGCCCAGTAAGCTGGTCCCCTTGGCCGAGGCCGCCGGTGCCATTGCCGCTGACAGCCTGGAAGTGACCCCGCCGGCCATTCCCCTGGTCCTGCCCGGTGAGGAAATCAGCCCGGCCATTATTGAGGCCGCCCTGGCCGCTGGCCTATCGCCAACCAGGCTGGTGGCCGTCCTGGAAGAGACCCCCTAATTTTTTCTTTTTCTATATTTTACATATGCCCTCTGACCGCATAAAATGCTAAAAGACCATTTTATGAGGAGGACACACATGATCCGAAAACAAACTGCTTACCTGGCCTTAGCGATAGGCCTCTACCTATTCAATCAACTGACCATGACCCTTTTCTTTGGACCCCTGGCCCCCTATGCCGACCGGATTTGTTCGGACCCAAACTTTATCGGGGTCCTATCGTCTGTCTTTCAAATCCTGGTATACACTCCCCTCTTCTTTTTCCTCTTTAAGGGACAGACGGACGGGCTGGCATCCGTACACCAGCCTCGGGCGATGCTCAGTCCCCACCAGGTTTTCCTAATTGCCCTGGGTCTGAGTGGGCTCACCGGGGTCTGGCTCGCCCTGGTTGAAAACCACCTGGTCGCCTTCCCGGCCATAAAGAAGAGTTTTGCTGTCTTTATGAAGGCCATGGAAGGGGGTAGCGATGATTCCCTTGTCCTGGGCCTCCTCTACAGCACCCTCCTGGCGGCCCTCATGGAAGAGCTCCTCTTCCGGGGGCTCATCCACAATAGCCTGAAGGCCTTTTCCCGGTCGCCGGCCTTTGCCATCATTGCTACCGGGATCCTCTTCGGCATCTGGCATGCCCTCCTGGTCCAGTCCATCTATGCCGTCCTTGGCGGGTTGATTTTTTCCTATATTTACGAACGGACCGGCCGGCTCTCGGTGACCATGGCCATTCACTTTATCAATAACTTTATCTCCTCCATGGTGCCCGAGCTGGCCAAGGTCTTCCCCCCGGCCGACCAGGTCTATGAGGGCCTGACCCTGGCAGCTATCCCCTTCCTTTTCTATTACCTGGTCAAGATCAGACCCGCCCGCCAGACCCGCCCTTCTAGCTAGGCTGGCCGAGGCCTGCCCCTATTCCTTTTTAACTTGGAGGTGTTTCCTATGCAGCTTTCTGAATTACGCGGTGAAGGCCGGGTCATCCGCCAGTTAAGCCAGGCCCTGGCGGCCGGCACCCTCCCCCACGGCCTCCTTTTTATTGGTCCGGAGGGGGTCGGCAAGGGGGCCGCTGCCCAGGCCCTGGCCACCCGCCTCCTCTGCGACAACCCCCAGGGGATCGATGCCTGTGGCCAGTGCCCGGCCTGTGGCTATATGGCCAAGGGCGCCCATCCGGACCTCTTAGAACCGGCCAAGGACCTGGGCCCGGACCAGACCATCGGCATTGCCCGCTTGCGCCAGCTCCTGGATCAACTGGCCACCACCAGCCATGGCCGGCAAACGGTGGTGGTTATCGAAGGGGCCGACCGGTTGACCCGGGAAGCGGCTAACGCCTTTTTAAAGACCCTGGAGGAACCGGCTGAGGACATCACCTTTATTTTAACAACCACCCATGCCGAAGCCCTACCTGAAACGGTCCGGTCCCGCCTGGCCAGCTACCTCTTCACCCCCCTGCCGGCTGCTGACGTGGCCGCCATCCTGGCCGCTGAATCCCCCGACTACCGGCCGGCCCAGGTTGACCTGGCTGCCGGCCTCTCGGGCGGCTCTGTCGCCAGGGGCCGCCGCCTGCTCCAGGACGATGGCCTGGTCAAGGAAAGGCAGGATTTTTTCCGCCTCCTGGACACCCTGCCCCAGCGCCACCCGGGCCTCCTGGTCGAAGATGTCCAGGCCCTCAGCCAGGTCCCCGGGGAAAAGCGGCCCAGTCGGGGCCTGGTCAAGGGCCGCTTTCGCCGCTTTTTAGGCTATGCGGAAAGCTACTACTTAAACGGGCTAAAGACCCTTTTAGCCATTCCCGCCAATACCCATATCCCGGCCCCGGCCCTGCCTTCGGCCCAGGCAGGCAGCCAGGTCCTGGCCCGGATTCGCCAGGGCCTCCGCCAGCTGGAAACCGGTGCCGACCCGGGCCTGGTCTTTCTCATCACCCTCCTGGCCATCCGCCGGCTCCTGGCCCCCGGCAAGGCTAGCAAGGGTTAGGCCTTTTTGGTATAATAAGCCCATCGGCTGCCGACAGGATGCAGCCGGTTTAAGATAGGAGAATGTTTATGACTGAAGCCATTGCGGTCCAATTAAGACCCGCAGGAAAAATATATGATTTTGCCGCCCCGGACCTGCCCCCGCAAGCAGGCAGCAAGGTTGTTGTGGAAACAGACCGGGGCCTTGAACTGGGTACCGTTGTCAAGTCCCCCCACCAGGTCGATGAAAAAAGCCTGGACCACCCCCTCCAGCCCATCGTCAGAGAGGCCACCGTCGAGGACCTGATTCAGGCTAAGGAAAATGAGCACCACTGTGCCGAAGCCTTTGCCATCTGCGAAGAAAAAATCCAGGCCCATGGCCTGGACATGAAGCTCATCGAGGTGGAAAGAACCCTGGACGGCAACAAGCTGATCTTTAACTTTACCGCCGAAGAACGGGTGGACTTCCGCGACCTGGTCAAGGACCTGGCCTCCATCTTCCACACCCGGATTGAACTCCGGCAAATTGGCGTCCGTGATGAAGCCAAGCTCATCGGCGGGGTTGGCATTTGTGGCCGGACCCTCTGCTGCCACAGCTTTATGACCGAGTTTTCCCCGGTCTCCATCAAGATGGCCAAGGAGCAGAATTTATCCCTCAACCCCTCTAAAATCAGTGGCTGCTGCGGCCGCCTCCTTTGCTGCCTCAACTTCGAAAACGACAACTACCTGGAATGGCACAAGACCTGTCCCGGCTGCACTGCTGCAGACGTCGCCGCTAAAATGCGGGCTGAACGGGAAGCGGAGCAGAAACAGACCAGGGCCAAGGACCCCTTTGCCCATATGGAGTCGGTTCCCATTGCCGGCGAGAGCCAGGTCGACAAGGCCAAAGAGGGCCAGCACCGGTCCGGTGAAGAGGGCCGAGAAGGCCGGAAGGGCGCCGGCAAAGGCCCCCAGAAGGGCCACCATAAAGACCAGCATAAGGACCGGCACAACCGCTCCACCGGTAAGGGCCAGCGCCCGGCCAAAAAGACCCGTCCCCAGCCGGATAATGGCACGGAAATCATCATCGAAAGCGCCGAACCCATTATCGAAGAAAAACGGCCCCGGAAAAATAACCGCCCCCACCAGCACAGGGGCAACCGAAAGAATAAGACCAATAAACCGCCCCGGTCCGAAAACCGGGATAACCGGAAAGAAGGCGACCGCCAACATAAAAAGCGGCCCTTTTCCAAGGGGAAAGCCCATGACAAGAGCAAGTGACCTCCCTGATGACTGCCTCTGGAGCGACATCGGTGTGGCCGGCTGGTCCCTCTACGAGAGGGCCGGCGGCCTGCGCCACACCATCGATGCCTACCTTCTGGCCCGGTATGCCACAGACCAGCTGCCGCTGCCCCGGTACATTTACGACCTGGGCAGCGGCACCGGTATTATTAGCCACCTCTTGGCCGCCGCCTGGCCGGAAAGCCGGGTCCTGGGCCTGGAGCTCCAGCCCAACCTGGTCGCCCTATCCCAGGCCAGCGCCGCCCGCAACGGCATCGCCCCGGACCGGCTGACCTTCCTTGAGGAAGACCTCCGGACCCCTTCAGCCCGGCTGGCCAACCGGGCCGACCTGGTCGTGGCCAACCCGCCCTTTTACCGGGTCGGCCACGGGGCCGCCGCCCAATCCGATGAGCGCAGCATTGCCCGGCATGAAATCCACCTGGACCTACCCGCTCTCTGCCGGGCCGCCCGCTATTATTTACGGCAAAAGGGCCGGTTCTGCGTGGTCTACCGGGCCGCCCGGGCCGATGAACTCATTGCCGCCTGCCTCGCTGCCGGCCTCAAGCCCCTGAGTCTCCAGCCCTATGCCTCCAGCCGGTCCGGCCGGACCAGCCTGGTTGTCCTGGACTGCCAATTTGAAGGCCGGGGCGACTTCAGCATCCGCCCACCCATCCGCTTAGACTAGGGTTCGCCCGGAAAGGAGCCCCATGCATACCCTCTATCTCTGTGCCAGCCCCATTGGCAATTTAGAAGACGTGAGCCTCCGCCTCATCCGCACCCTTAATGAGGTCTCCCTCATTGCCTGCGAAGATACCCGGACCAGTGCCACCCTCCTGGCCCGGTATGACATCCATACCCCCCTGACCGCCTACCATGACCACAATAAGGCCCGGGAAACCGACCGGCTCATCGACTATTTACTCACCGAGGGCGACCTCGCCCTCTTAACCGATGCCGGCATGCCAGCCGTCTCCGACCCGGGCTATGAACTGGCCTGTGCCGCCCAGGACCGGCAGATCCCGTTAACGGTCATCCCAGGCCCATCGGCCGTCCTGACCGCCCTGGTCCTGGCCGGCCTCCCGACCGACCGCTTTGTCTTCGACGGCTTCCTCCCTAAAGGCGGAAAGGCCCGCCGGGACCGGCTCAAGGACTGGGCCAGGGAGCCCCGGACCATCGTCTTTTTTGAAGCCCCCCACCGGATTCTGGCCACCCTGGCCGACCTGGCCGACCACTTCCCCGACCGGCAAGTGGCCGCCTGCCGGGAGCTGACCAAGCGCTTTGAAGAAGTGGTCAAGGATACCCCCCAGGGCCTTTTAGACCACTTCAACGAAAACCCGCCCCGGGGCGAATTTGTCCTGGTCATGGCCGGGGCCCCCAGCCAGGCGCCGGACCCTGAGGCCGCCGCCAACCTGGCCCGGTCCCTGACCCGGGAGGGGATGCGGACCAAGGAAGCCGCCAAAATCGCCGCCGAAAAGACCGGCGTCTCCAAGCGGCTCATCTATCAGGCCCTCATCGCTGATGACCGCCAGGCCGATTAAGGACCGACCCGGGCCTAGCTACAAGCAAAACCAGCCCATAAGAAAAGTCCCTCCTCATCATCGAGGAGGGACTTCCCTATTTAGAGACTATTTGCCAACTGCTCATCTATACTTTCTTGCCTTGGTCAGCCTTTAAAAGGTCTCTAATTTCCGTTAACAGGTCTTCCGTTGACGGGGCCAGTGCTTCTTCAGCCGGGGCCTCATCCTTGGCAAACCGTTCCTTGCTTCGCTGTAAGAGGCGGATGACGGTAAAAATACAGAGGGCAATGATTAAAAAGTTAATGATGGTATCGATAAAGGTACCGATATTGAGGGTATTGGCCTCTTGGATGACCTGGCCATTTTCAACAATGGCTGGGGTCAGCTCATACTTAATGTCGCTAAAGCTGATCCCGCCGGTGATGGCCCCAATGAGGGGCATGATGACATCCGTTACCAGGGAGCTGACAATTTTCCCAAAAGCTCCCCCGATAATGACACCAACGGCCATATCGACCACATTACCCTGGTTGATAAAGTCTCTGAAGTCTTTTACGAATGAACCCATCTGACTGCTTGCCGCCTCTTTCCCTATTTAATATCCAGGATGCGCTTGATCATATCAAAGTCCGGCAGGTAGTCGGTCAGATTGTATTTTTTGACGACCTTATAGCCGCCAACCAGGGCGAGGCCCCCTACCAGCAACTTAAAGACCTTCCCTAAAAGCATGGGAATCCCCTTGATCAAAACAACCGCTTTCATTAATTTAGCAACCATAGTCAATCCTCTTCCTCTCTTTTTATCTTCTTATTACAAAACTAAAAATAATACCTAACCTTCCTTGGTCTACTTCTTTTTATTTACCCATTTCAGATGGTTTTTATAGAGTTTTTTTATGAACAACCTGTAAATAGATAGCCCCTTCCGGGCCGGCAATATTTTTTAAAAAATAAAGCGCAAAAGTATCGTAAAGGCGTCAACCATGCTATAATAAACGGGATAAATATCTTAAAAAGGGGAGGTTTAATCATGCAAGAATTTATCACAAACTTTACAGATACCATCAGTGGCTGGCTCTACAGCTATATCTTGGTATTCCTCTTGAGTGGGACGGGGATTTACTTCACCCTCCGCTTAGCTTGTGGCCAGGTCACCAACCTGCCCCATATGTTTAAGCTCCTGGGTGAAACGACCAGCACCGCTCAACACGACAACGGGATTACCCCGTTCAAGGCTTTTTGTATTTCAGCTGCATCCCGGATTGGTACCGGGAATATTGTCGGGGTGGCGGTGGCCATTTCCCTGGGTGGGCCCGGGGCGGTCTTTTGGATGTGGGTCCTGGCCTTCTTAGGCGGGGCATCCAGCTTTATTGAATCCACCCTGGCCCAAATTTACAAGGTTAAAAATCCGGATAACACCTTCCGGGGCGGCCCGGCTTATTACATTATTCAAGTGCTCGGCAGTAAGCGGATTGCCTACCTGTTCGCCATTATTATTTGTATTACCTATGGCTTCTGCTTTAACGCCATGCAGGCCAATACCTTAGCCGGCGCAGCCAAAACAACCCTCCACTTACCGACCTGGGCCACCGGCCTCATCTTAATGGGCCTAGCCGGCTGGATTTTCTTTGGTGGGGTCCATCGGATTGCCGATGTCACCGGTAAGATTGTCCCGGTCATGGCTGTCATGTACATCTTTGTCGCCTTATTCGTATTTGTTAAAAATATCGGCTTTGTCCCTGAAATGTTTGCCATGATCTTTAAAAATGCCTTTGGCTTCCAGGAATTTGGTGGGGCAGCCTTAGGGGTAACCATCATGCAGGGGGTCAAGCGGGGACTCTTCTCTAACGAAGCCGGTATGGGTTCTGTCCCCAATGCAGCCGCTACGGCAGATACCTCTCACCCGGCTAAGCAGGGCTTTGTCCAATCCCTAGGGGTCTATGTGGACACCTGGTTTGTCTGCACCGCTACGGCCTTCATCGTCCTCTTAGGCGGGGAAGACTTCTACGGTGGCGACTTGGAAGGGCTTCAAATTACCCAACAGGCCCTGGCCAATGAAGTAGGCAGCTGGGGGATTCCCTTCCTCTCTGTCTGCATCTTCCTCTTCGCCTTTAGCTCCATCATTGGGAACTATTACTATGGCGAATCCAATATCGAGTTTATGGGCGGCCAGAAGAAGCACCTAAATATCTTCCGGGCCCTCTGCTGCTGCCTGCTCTTCTTAGGCTCTGTCGGCGACTTCTCCATCGTCTGGAACTTCGGCGATATCTTCATGGGCATCATGGCCATTATCAACTTACTGGTCATCCTGAAAATTGGCGGCATCGCCCTGGAAACCTACAAGGACTACAAGGCCCAGCTCAAGGCCGGTCAAGACCCGGTTTTCCATTCCAGCCGGATTAAGAGCATTACCACCCACTTAGAAGCCTGGGATAAGTAAAGCGCCCACAAGCGACCTCTTAGGAGGTCGCTTTTTTTATAGCCGCCGGGCCAAGAGGCCCAGGAAGCTGACATAGTCGGCCAGGGCATCTAAAACCACCGTATGGCCGGCCTCCGGGAAGGTGACCAGGGGAACGGCCAGGTCCCTGGCCAGGTGCCGGGCCTGGGCCAGGGGCACCAGCCGGTCATGGCCTGACCCGGTCACCACGGCCGCCGTGTGCTTGAGGGGCGCCACCCGGTCGATGCCCCGGGCCAGCTCTTGGGCAGAGGCCGCTGCCACCGCCGGCTTGACCCGGCAGGCATCCTCATAAAAGAGGTCATCGACCAGCCGGTGGTCCCGGACCGTCTGGCGGGCAAAGAGGTCCACCAGCCCCTTGCCCAGGGGCCGGGGGGCCTTTTGCACCGCCCGGAGGCCCCAAGCCACCGGCCAGCCCCGGCGGACCAGGCCATTTATGGGGGCCAGGGCCGGGTAGGGGGTATTGGAAAAGACTGCCCAGGGGAGGGTCAGGGTCCGGTCCTGTAAGGCCCGGAGCAAGATCTGCCCGCCCATTGAAAAGCCCACGACCACTTGGGGCCGCTGTCGGCGAATCCGGCCGGCTACCTGGTCGGCATACCAGGCCAGGTGGCCGCCAGTCCGGGTCGGCCGGCCGATATCATCATAGCCCGGCAAGGGCTGGAGGACCACGTCATACCGGTCAGCCAGGGCTCGGGCCAAAGGAAGGTAGCGTTTACGGCTGTGTAACCAGCCGTGAATCAGAAGCAAGCGAGGTTTTACCACGCCATCAAAACCCAAGCATACATGATCTATCCCCTCTCTTCAAAAGGCCTGCCGCCGGCAGGTCTTTCTTCTCTCACCAGCTACTGTAGGGCCTGGGCCGCTTTGAGGTAACTGGTATCAATACCAAAATTTTTCTCTGCCAGTTCCGTATAATTCCGGTCGGCAAAGCGGTTGGTCTGGGTCAAAAACCGGGCCACCTCGTCCATCCCCCGGGCCAGGTCGCCATTTTCCATCAGGGCCAGCTGGTCTTCAAGGGATAAGAGCCGGTGGGTTTGCCGGTCCGTGGCCACCTGGTCTTCCGTTAAAGTGGCGCCGGCATAATCCTTGAAAAAGGCCACCAGGTCCTTATCGGCCAGCTCATCAATGCCGGCTGCCTCCCGGCTGACATCTGCCAGGAAGGTGGCCAGGACCTCCTTATTGTTCTCAGCCCAAGTGCTATTGGCTACATAGAGCATGTACTGGTGGATGCCCAGGTCACTGCCCTTGGCCACCTGCTCGACCCCACCGGCGATGCTTTCAGCCTGGTAGGTATAGGGGGCCCAGAGGGCAACCAAATCAGCGGTCCCATCCCCCAGGGCCTGGAGGCACTCTTTCGGTGACCCATACTGGAGGTTGACATCTGCCTCTGTCAGGCCTAAGTGGGTCAAGTAGGCATGGACCAAGGCATGGCCGCTGGAGGCCTGGGTCACATAGATGGTCTTGCCCCGGACCAACTCACTTGTCCCGGCCAGACCGCCGGTCTTTTCGGTTAAAATGGGATGGCCGGCCTTGGTCAAAAGCCAGTTGGCATCGCTTTCTTCAGCGGCCACCCCGACAATGGTCAAGTGACGGTTCAGGACGCCCAGCAGGGCCGGGACCGCCCCAACATCGCCAATTTGCCATTTTTCCAGGGCCCCGTCTTCAACAAGCCTAATCCCGGTCTGGTAGCTTTTCAGGTCATAGCCCTTGGCCTGGTCCCCTTGGAGGGCCGCATAAGCCGGCCAGGCATCCAGCTGGTTCAATGTTGCCACTGTCAGGCCCGGCCCTTCACCAGCGGGCAGGCTGGACCCCGGCGCCCTATCCCCTGCGCCACAGGCCACCATCGTCATTAGTAGGGTCAGCGATAAACCGATACCCAATAGCCGCTTAAACATAATGATTCTCCCTTCTACCAAAAATGCTCCCCGCTTACCGGAGAGCCACCACCCCATAGGCCGATCATCCGGCAAGCCGTGACCTATAGGGACCAACCTATGCCATTATCCGACGGTTCCCCGCCGGGCTATCATCATCAGACCTTGAAAGGATTATTTATTTATATATTAGTTTATTTAATAGGTTGTGTCAATATAATTTATTATTTTTTTAGAATAAATAGATAACTCCAGCCGGTTGGATAGAAGCGGAAGGAAAATAAAAAATCCCCCTCTGATAGGAGGGGAACTTTTACTTTACACTTTTCTGGCCAAACCTTGGGGGAGACCAGCTTACTTTGCATAGCCCCGGGCCGCTTCCAGGAAGCGCTTATCCAGGTAAAAGTGGTTTTCTTTCGCCAGGGCGACATCTTCTGCAGCCAGCTTATCATTCGCCACTTGGTCCTCAGCCAGGTCGGCTAAAGTGGTTTCCAGGCTACCGTTCTCAAAAAGGGCCAATTGTTCATCGATCCGATAGAGTTGATGCCGGTTGATTTCTTCGGTCACATCATTATCAGAAATGGTCATCCCGGCATAACTTTTGAAGAAGTCTTTGACACTGGTGTGGATGCCACCGCCACCGGCCTGGTAGCTGGCCACTTGACCATCGGTCATGGCTAAGAACCTGGCCACGGCTTCACTTTCATCAGCAGAAATATTTTCCGGCACGACATAGAACATATAGGAGGGCAGACCTAGGTCCGCAGCGGTTTTCACGACCTTAAAACCCTTATCCAGGGCCCGGTAGAGGGCCGGAGACCAGAGGACCAGGAAGTCCCCATCCCCGGCTTCAAAGGCGGAAATGGCCGTCTGCTGCTCTACTGTCCGGATGGTAATATCGTTTTCTGTGAGGCCCAGGTCCTGGAGCCAGGCCGCCAATAACTGGTGGGCGGAAGAGACGGAGGTCACTAAAACCGTAGCCCCTCTTACTGCCTCGGCGCTATTGCCTTCATTGAATACCGGTGAGTCTGCCCGGGCTAAGATGGCATTGGCTGCACTTTCTTCAGCAGCCACGCCCACAATTTTAGCCTTATAGCGGCTAGCGGCCATCAGGGCCGGTAACTGACCGATATCCGCCAGGGTAAAGGCCTTGGCGGGAATCCCCTCAACGGCCTCCATCCCCGAATCAAAAATCGTCATATCCTTATCTGTGATTTGTAAACCGTACCGGTCTGTTGCCCCATCCTGGACAGCATTAACCAGGGGCCAGGCATCGATCTGGGCCAGGGTCGCCACCTTAATGGGGAGGGTCTCCGCTACAGCACTGCTGGTCGCCTCATCTGACGAACTGGGCGAGCCGGCACAGCCTGTAACCAGGAGGGTCACCGCTAGGAGGACCGCTACAAGAGGTGATATTTTTTTCATAGGCAACTCCTTTTTATCGGGCAATCAGCCGCCATAGCGCCGGGTCAGCCAGGCGACTAAAAAGAAGATTAACCGTCTGAAGAGGATAAAGGCCAAGACCATTCCTGCAGCCACCGCCAAGGTGAGCCAATTGCCCTGGGTTAAGTCGAATAAACGATCCATTAGAGCACCAAACTCATGCTGTCGGAAATTTCCTGGCGCAGGCGCAGGAATTCTTCACTCAGCAGGTCCCGCGGCCGGGGGAGGTCAATGGTAAAGGTGGTCGCCAGGTGGCTGGGTAACTTACCATCTAAGATAATAATCCGGTCTGCCAGGTAGATGGCCTCATCAATATTCGAGGTCACGAAGAGAATGGTCCGCTTTTCCGCCTGCCAGACCCGTTCAATTTCCTGTTCCATTAAAATCCGAGTCTGGGCATCCAACTGACCGAAGGGTTCATCTAAAAGGAGGAGCTGGGGCTCATTGACATAGGCTCGGGCAATCCCGACCCGCTGTTTCATCCCCCCGGAAAGCTGGTGGGGGTAGCTCTTTTCAAAGCCGGTCAGGCCCACCAGGTCGATGTACTTTTGCGCCTTTTTGAGCCGGTCTTCCTTTTTAACCCCCCGCAGCTTGGGCCCCATGGATACATTGCCCATGACCGTCTGCCAGGGGAAGAGCATATAGCGCTGGAAGACATAGCCTACCTGGGTCCCGGGGCCCTTGACTTCTTCGCCGCCAACGACCACTTTACCGGTTGTCGGCCCTTCAAAGCCGGCAATCAGGCGGAAGAGGGTCGTTTTACCGGCCTGCCCCGGGCCCAGAATGACCACAAATTCATTTTTATAGACCTCAAAGTCCATCGGTGACAGGACTTTTTTCTTACCGTAATCCTTGGAAATATTGGTACAGGTGATGACCCGATCCCCATCTTCTATTCGCTGATGTTGCGTTTCCATGGGCACAACCACCTTTCAAGATAGGTTAAAAAGAGTGAGGACAGGAAGCTGACCAGGCAGATGGTTAAAATCCCGCCAATGGTCATGGCAATATCATCCTGCTTCATACCGATAAATGTCAGATAGCCGATCCCTTCCCGGGCCCCGACCAATTCTGCAGCGACCACGCAGGTCCAGCCGGAGGACAGGGCCACCTGAAGACCGGCAAAAATAGCCGGCAGGGAGGCCGGGAAGGTGACCTGGGTTTGTTCCTGCCAGTAATTGGCCCCCAGGTTACGGACAGCATCGTATAATTCCGGGTCCACCAGGCGGATCCCATTATAAGAGTTCAGGATACAGGGGACCACGCAGCCGATAAAAATCAGGAAGATTTTAGAGGTTTCCCCTAGGCCAAACCATAAGATAGAGAGGGAAATCCAGGCAATGGGCGGCATGGGCTTGAAAAATTCAAAAATCGGCCGGATGACCGCATGGGCGAACTTACTGAAGGCCATGATAACCCCGGTGGGTATCCCAATAGCTGCCGCCAGTAAGAAGGCGATGATGACCCGGCGGAAGGAAATCCACACATGAATGGGCAGAGTATGGCCAGCATAGGGCTCATGCATGAGCTCTACCCAGCGCAAGAGGACCTCATGGGGCCGGGGCATGATGGCCAAGAGGCCGCTTTGGACAGCCAGGTCCCAAATCAGTAAAAATCCGATAATAGAGATGGCATTTAAGACACGTTTGTTGCGCAGGGCCTTCACCAAGGGGTTGGGGCCCTTTACTGTTTCGACTTGACTAGACAAAGGAATCCCCTCCTATCGATCTTCGCCGCGGCGCATCCCTTTAACCAGGGCCCGCTCAATAAAGGCAATGACAATGGTGACAGCCACCCCGGTCAGGGCCACCATGACCATCCCTAAAATAATCATATCCGGCATGAGGAGCCGCCGGCCCATCTGAATGAGGAAGCCCAGACCCGCATCAGCACCGACCAATTCCGCTGCGACCAGGCAGGTCCAGGCCGAAGCCAGAGCCACCTGCAAGCCGCCGAAGACCATGGGCAGGGCCGAAGGGACGCAGATATTTTTAAATATTTCCCAGTTGCTGGCCCCATAGGTCCGGGCCATCCGGATAAAGGTGGGGTTGGTCTGGGCCACCCCGGAATAAGAGTTAATAACACAGGGGACCAGGGCCCCTACAAAGATAATAAAGACCTTACTGACCAGGCCGGTCCCAAACCAAATAATAACCAGGGGAATCCAGGCCGGAGACGGCACCGGCCGGACCAATTCAAAAATCGGCCGGACCAGCCCATCAAAGGTATAGAACCAGCCCATGGCCAGGCCCAGGGGGATCCCAATGGCCAGGGCTAGAAAATACCCTGTTAAGGCCTCTGTCAGGCTCACCTTGATATGGGTAACCAGCAGAGCCCCATCCGGTGCTTCATTGCTTAACTTGGAAATAAAGAGCTCTACCACCTGCGTCGGTGACGCCAGGTAAAATTCTGAAACAATCCCGAAACGTACAATTCCTTCCCAAAAACAGAAGAAGACAATCACCGTAATAATTGAAATTGCTGTATAGAAAGACCTTTTACGTTGCGGCCGAGTGATGTTCTTGGTTGACATACTTTCACTCCTAACCAACCGATGAATAAAGAGTGGCTTGCAGCACTGGGCCACAAGCCACGGTCACATGTTATTCAGACGGGCTGACGTCCTTAGCTGCCTTCAAGTATTCATCAGTAATATTGAAGTGTTTTTCTTTTAACTGAGCCAATTCATCTTCCGTAAACTTCCCTTGGCGGACGAAGAAGTCACCAATGTCAATCATCCATTTTTCAACATCACCGGAAGCCATTAATTCAAGCTGTTGGTCGACAGTGTAAAGTTCATGACGTTCAATATCCAGCTTGGTTTCTTCTTCACTGAATTTCATAGCCCCAAAATCTTGGAAGAATTTTTGCAAGTCAGGAACGAGTGCTTCGCCCTTGCTATTGTATTCGTCTACCTTGGAAGAGGTCATAGCCAGGAAGCGGGCAATGGTGTCCTTATTTTCCTTAGCCCAATCTTTTGGTGCAAAGTAAAGCATGAGGGTGTTGGCATTGACATCCTTACCGGTAGCAACGTCTTTCCAGCCCTTACCATAAGCCTGGTAGAGTTCCGGGCTCCAGAGGGCCAGGAAGTCCCCTTCGCCGGATTCAAAAGCCTTGATGGCCTGGGGTTGTTCCAGGTTCTTAATGGTGACATCCTTATCCGTTAAGTCCATGGATTTCAGCCATTGGTCAACGACAAAGTGGGCGGAAGAAACGGTAGCTACTAAAATGGTTTTCCCTTTAACGGTTGCCGCATCGCCCTTGGCTGTTTCAAATTTAGGATTGGTCACCTTTAGGGCCGGGTTGTCTTCCCGGGCCACAATAGCGTTGGCCGGTGACTCGTTAGAAGCAATCCCCACGACTTCTGCATCATAGCGGAGGGCCGCCATGAGCACCGGTACAGAACCGGCATCCCCGATCTGCCAGGCGCCGGAAATCATAGCCTCAACCATAGGCATCCCTGAGTCGAAAAGTTCCATAGAGCTTGAAGTGGACAGGCCAGTTAAACCGTATTTTTCAGCAGTCCCATCTTCAATAGCCGAATAAGCCGGCCAGGTATCAATCTGGTTCAAAAAGCCGAATACCAGGTCACCGCTTCCTGCAGAACCGCCTGCAGCCGAACTGCTGTCTGCGCCGCCACCGCCGCAACCGGCAAAAGTCGCTACAGAAAATGCCGCCAATAATACCATGGCCAATACCTTGCGTTTCATAAAATTTTCCTCCTTAAATGTCCAGCGGTCTACCACCAACGAATGGCTTCAGTAACATGCTCCCGTAAGCGAACAAATTCCTTATCTAAATAATTACGGGGACGGGGTAGGTCGATTGGAATTTCTTCTTTGATCGTCGTCGGCTTATTGGTCAATACTAAAATGCGTTCTGCAATATAAACAGCCTCTTCAACATTATGGGTAATAAAAATAACCGTGTTCTTAAATTCCTGCCAAATCCGCACCAATTCATCTTCCAGGTAAAAGCGCAGCTTCACATCCAACTGTCCATAAGGCTCATCCATGAGCAGTAAGTCAGGATTAACTGCAAAGGCCCGGGCTATAGCCACCCGCTGTTCCATAGACGAGGAAATCTGATTGGGGTATAAGTCCGCCGTCTGGGTTAAACCAACCAGCTTCATGACCTTATCCAACTGCTCCTCCATCTTGTCCTTAGGAAATTTCTTTACCTCCATGCCATACGCAATATTTTCCTTGACCGTCCGCCAAGGCAGGCAGGAAGGTTCCTGAAAAACGAAGCTGATATTGTGCTTCTTGGGATCGGCCGGCTCACCATCTATGAGAATTTGCCCCTTGGTCGGGGTATAGAGGGTGGATAATAAATTGAGGAAGGTGGTCTTCCCGCAACCGGTCGGCCCAACAATAACAAGAAACTCCCCTTTTTTAACGGTGAAGTTAATATCGTTAAGCACCAGTAAATCATCAAAAGACTTCGTCAAATTGCGCACGACCACCTTGTCGCACCTTTGGTCGAGCATAGGCGTTCTCCTTTCACGCCACATGGGCTTCAGTCAGCAAGGCCAGCCCGTCCACCTGCAGGCCACCGATGATAATCTATCAGTGAGGATGGCTGATCCTGCTACAAGCGAACCAATTACCGGGCCAATCGACCCGGTTTTATGGCCTAGGAACCGCTTGCCGGCCTCCCTCCAGGGGATCATCCCCAGTTAACTCGGATAAAAATTTACCTTCTTTATTTATCTTTTTAAATAAAAAAACCGCCCCAAAAAATCCCCGGGGCGGGATGGTCTGGCGACCCTTATAAAGTGGCCCTTTTATCCGGCGCTGGCACACAAAAAAAAGCACCCTTTCGGGTGCTTTTATAGCTTGGATTATACCCAGCCGCGTAATTTCATGACGTCTGCTACTTTCTTAACAGAGTTCATGTAAGCAGCTTCACGAACGGTAACGTTATGTTCTTCGCGGATAGCCCAGATGTCATTGAAGGCAGAAACCATAGCTTCTTCCTGACGGGATTCAGCTTCGGCTTCAGTCCAATAATAACCATAGAGGTTTTGGACCCATTCGAAGTAGGAAACGGTAACGCCGCCGGCATTGGTCAGAACGTCCGGGGTTAAGATGATGCCTCTTCTGTTGAGGACTTCATCAGCAGCCGGGGTGGTCGGGCCATTAGCTGCTTCGCAGACCAATTTAGCTTTGATCTTTTCAGCAACTTCTGCGGTGATAGCGTTTTCAAGAGCAGCCGGTACGAGAATGTCAACATCCAGGGCCCAGAATTCGTCCATGGTCAGGGTTTTGGAGCCAGGGAAGTTTAACAGGTTGTGGTTCTTTTCTACGTACTCAACCATTTCTTCATAGTTTAAGCCATCTTCTTTATAGATGACATATGCGCCGTTTTTAGGTTCCCATTCAGATACTGCAACCACTTTGGTCCCTTGACGGAACATGTTTTTGCAGGTGAAACGACCAACGTTCCCGAAGCCTTGAACGGCAACAGAAGCGTGGGCAATATCAATACCAATTTTCTTAGCGGCTTCACGGGCGATAACATAGATCCCGAAACCGGTTGCTTCGTTACGGCCTTGAGAACCGCCCCAAGCAACGGATTTACCGGTGAATACACCTAAGGAAGCTTGGTCGCCATTGAGCTTGATGTATTCGTCCATCATCCAGCTCATGATTTGACCGTTGGTTCCTACGTCAGGCGCCGGAACGTCAATTTTTTCGCCGATGTATTTGTGCAAGCCACGTACATAACCGCGAGCAATTTGTTCTAATTCTTTATCGGAGAGGGTGAGGGGGTCACAGATAACGCCGCCTTTACCGCCGCCGTAAGGAATACCCATAATGCCGCACTTGAAGGTCATCCAAATAGACAATGCACGTACTTCGTCATAGTTAACGCCCGGATGGAAGCGGATGCCGCCTTTACCCGGCCCAATGGCATTGTTGTGCAGGGAGCGCCAGCCTTTGAACATTTTCAAAGAACCGTCATCCATATGAACAGGGATGTTAACTTCGATAACACGTTGGGGTTCGGAAAGCATTTGATAAACGTTGTCATCGAGTCCGAGTTGTTCACAAGCGTGTTTAACTTTGGCTTGTGCACTCTCAAAAGGATTTAGATTTTCAGTAGCCAATTTAGCAACCTCCTAAAATTTAGTAATGGAAACCACTTACTAAGTTCAGTATAGCACAAAGCAAAGATTTTGAAAAATAAAAATAAGCAAATTTCAAGGAATTTAAGCACTTTATCCTTTAATTTTTTTTATGCATCATTTATTAGCTATAAAGAAGACATTTTAGGCTTCTTTCCGCCCTTACTGCCTGGGTGCGCCTGAACTTATTCCTTATAAATGATTATTTATAGGGTGATTTTTTATCTTATATTTACGGCCTCCCGGCCTCCTGGCTTAAGAGAAAGTGGGCCTTAAATGGATGGCAAATGACTAGCCTGTCGACGGCCCATCAGCCCGCCAATATGGCGGCTATGACGAACCTTATTTTTAGTTATTTTTTAATTTTTATGTATAGAATATTCCCTATGGCTATGGTATTATAATGAAAAAGCTAGTTATATAACCATTAAAATTATTCATTTCTACTTTTTATCACTTTTTATAAAGTCATTTTTAGTAATGTTTTGTTAAGGAGGGTTCCGGATGGCCATCGGAACAAAGTTAAAGACACTGATTGAGTACCGTGACACGAATGTGAACAAATTAGCAAAAGAAACAGATATTAGCCCGCAAACCATCTATGGGATTATAAAGCGAGATAATACCAAGGTGGATATCCGCATCCTGCAGGCTTTAGCTGATAATTTAAATGTAACCCTGGACTTTTTTGCCACCGGTGAAACGGAAGACAGCTCCATTGATGAGGAAGAGGTCCTGGCCCTTTACAAACAATTAGATGAATATGGCAAGGAAGCGGTCCGGGCCATTGCTGAAGTTGAATTAAAGCGGGTCAATGCAGAAAAAAATCAGCCCGGCCTGGCAGATGAAGACCAGGGGGCTGTGGGGGAAGAAAAGACTGCAGCTGGCCAGTTGACTGACCAAGACTAGAAAAAAATAGCATATAGGCAGGAAAAAGGGCCCCTGGTTTGACGGTGATCAAACCAGGGGCCCTTTTTGGGTCTTTTATTGGTGCTGCTGGGGATAGATAACGATTTTACGGTGGGGGTCTTCCCCGTAACTTTCCGCCTTAATGTCCGGCTCTTTTTCCAGGGCCAGGTGGACAAGGCGACGTTCAGCGGCATTCATGGGGTCCAGACTGACGCGACGGCCGGTTTCCCGGGCCTTGTCGGCCATCCGGTGGGCCAGGGCGCTGAGGGTATCTGCCCGACGGGTCCGGTAGTCTTCACAGTCTAAGATGACCCGTTTGTGGCCGCCCAGGCGGCGGTTGATGGCCAGGGAAAGGAGGAACTGGAGGGCATTTAAGGTATCGCCCCGCCGGCCGATTAAGATGCCCACTTCTTCGCCGTACATGGCAAAGGTGATTTGGTCGTCATCTTCCTGAATTTCTACGGTAGGGTTGACTTCCAGGGCCTCAAAAATAGGGGCCAGGAAGGCAAGGCCGATATCTTCCGGGGTCAGCAGGTCATCCGAGTCGGCCTGGTCACTTGCAGGTGCTTCTGCAGGGGCCGGGCTGGCTGCCTGGGGCGCCTCCGGGGTTTTGTCCTCTTTTTCTTCCAGGCGGGGTTGGGCCATGGGGGCAGCCGGGGTCTCTTGACCGGCCGGGTCTGGCAGGACCACTTCAATGCGGGCCTCTTTTGCCCCAAAGCCTAAAAATCCTTTGCTGGCTTTTTCCAAGACCGTGTAGTCCAAGGCATTTTCCGAGAGGCCAAGTTCACGCGCAGCTGTTGCAACAGCCTCGGCAAGGGTCTTGCCAGTAAATTGTTGACGTCTCATAATATCCCTTCCTATCTTAAAAAAGGTGCTTAGTTTTTCTTCTTATTAGCTGGTCTATAAACGGCTTTCGGATTGTTCGGGTCAAAACCCTTGGTGCTGCCGGCTTGGCTGGGGGCCTTGTAGCCGGTTCCCTTTTTGGCCTTGTGGATGGCCTTGAGTTCTTTTTTGGTCTTTTTCTTAGAGGGGTTATGGCCCTTTAAGCGTTCTTCTTTGGCCTTGAGTTCCCGTTCAGCCTGACGTTTGGCCCGTTCTTCAGCCCGTCTTTCCTGCTCTTTCTTCCGTTGTTTATTCATAATGATTTGTTGGAAGATCATCAGGGTGGATGTGGTCACCCAGTAAACGCAGAGACCGGCCGGGAATTGAAGGGCGAAAACCCCCATCATGACGGGCATGACATAGAGCATGGCCTTCATAGAAGGGTTGTCTGCCATGGGGCTCCCCTTGGGCATGGACAGGCGTTGCTGTAAGAACATAACGATAGCCAGGACCACCGGCAGGATAAAGTAGGGGTCCTTGTCGTTTAAGTGTTCAATCCAGAAAAAACTATCGTTTTCAGTAAACTGGAAGGTCCGCAAGGCCCGGAAGAGAGCGTATAAGATGGGCATTTGAATGAGGATGGGCAGGCAGCCGGCCATGGGATTGACCTCGTACTCGACGTAGAGCCGCTGCATTTCTTCATTCATTTTTTCCCGGTTACTGGCATACTTGGCCTGGATTTCCTTCAGCTCCGGCTGAATTTCGCTCATCCCCAGCATGGACTTCATCTGCTTTAAGGAGAGGGGGAAGAGTAAAATCCGCACCACGACCCCGACGAGGATAATGGCCAGGGCATAGCTGGGGAAGCCAATGGTTTGTGTAAAGTCATAAAAAGCGCCAATGACGCTTGTCATAAATTGAACTAGTGTATTCAAATACCTGCCTCAAAAACGAGGCATTCACCTCCCGAATTTTTTAGGCACCGGATCATAGCCGCTCTTACAAAAGGGGTTGCAGCGCAAGATCCGCCAAAGAGCCAATAGACCCCCGCGAAAAAAACCAAAGCGGGTAATGGCCTCATAGGCATATTGGGAACAGGTTGGAATAAAGCGACAAGTCGGCGTTGGTTTTAATGGGGAAATATACTGGCGGTAGAGGCCGATTAGTTTAAGTGCCGCTTTTGCTGGGAGCGTCATAGAGTCCTCCCTTTTTGAGTAGTGATAGGTAGTGTTTTTCAAGCCCATCATAGGCGAGCTGCGCCGCCGGCTGGCGGACAATAATAATGATGTCATACCCCCGGGGAATACGGTCTAAGTGCAGCCGGCTCACTTCCCCCAGGACCCGCTTTAAATAATTGCGGGTATGGGCCTTACCGACCTTTTTCGAAATGGAAAATCCTATCCGCGTCGGACCTTCATCAGCTCGGGGATATTGGTAGCAAACCAGGTAGCGGTTGGCCAAACTTTTCTTGTATTGATAGACCCTTTGAAATGAAGCATCACTTCTCAGGCGGTTGGCTTTTTGCAGCACAAAATCCCTTCTTTTACTGGTTCAAGCATTTTTGAAAATGAGAAAAAAAAGGCCACACCGGGCCTTCAAGTATGAAGTTACGCGCTTAAACGTTTTCTGCCTCTCGCTCTTCTTCTTTTTAAAACGTTACGGCCATTTTTAGTTAACATGCGTTTGCGAAAACCATGCACGCGTTGATGTTTTCTTCTTTTAGGTTGATAGGTACGTTTCATTCATGACACCTCCTGACCAATTTTACATACGACGTACATTATACTTCAATAAAAATACCTGGTCAAGAAAAAACTGTGTATTTATCCAGAAAAACCGCCTTTTTTCTCTTAATTAACATTTTATCCCCAAATTGAAGGGCCTTAAAAGAGCGAAAGAACCGAAATCCACTGACCTTATCCACATTATCCACAGATTTGTTATTGTGAATTGGGGATAACTCAAATGTTTTAACCGGCTTAATTGAGCCATTTTTGACTTATGCACAGGCTGTGCATAATGTGTATAAGCCCTGTAGCCCCCACGCACAAGCCTTTTAAAAAGTAGCGGAGGGCCCTTTCCCCCTATATAAGGCAAAAAAGGCCAAAAATCAGCCTTTTTACCTAAGGGTAGACACCCCTGCCGGACCCGGTTTTGGCGCCTTATTTTTTTATAAAGAAACTTTTAAGGAATCTCACCGGCTACTTGTTGATAAGTTTCAGCCATTTTGCTATGATAAACTCATTCACTTTATAATTTTATCCACATAAGACCCTCTATTGTGGATAATTTAGTATATGCCTATATATCTAACCAATACCGGCCCACCAGCTGGCGGACCGGCTCATGCAATGATGGAAAGAAAAGGAGCACCTATGACCAACGAGCACTATCAGGGCATTTGGCAAGGGGTCATGGCCAAGCTTGAAGATGAGGTCAACGGACCGACTTATGACACCTTTTTTAAGAATATGACCTTGGCCGGCTACTATGAAGGCACCTACATCCTGGCGGCCGGGGACGCCATGAAGGCTGAAATGATGCCGCCGGCCCATTTACGGACCCTGGAACGCCTCATCAGTGAGGAAAGCGGCGAAAAAGACGTCAAGGTCAAAATCATCGCCTTTGCCGAGGACCTGGACAAGATGGACCTCCCTAAAATTGCCGAATCCGCCCGGCCCGCCCCAAAAGAAGAAGAGCCTATGCTTCTCATGGGCCGCTACCGGATCAATACCCAAAATACCTTTGAAAACTTCGTCGTCGGCAAGTCCAACCAGTTCGCCCATGCGGCCAGCCTGGCCATTGCCGAAGGGATGGCTATGGATTTAAATGATAAAAAGGTCTACAACCCCCTCTTTATTTATGGGGGGTCCGGCCTGGGCAAGACCCACCTCATGCATGCCATCGCCCACCATATTATTAAGTCCCAGCCCGGGGCCAATATTATTTATGTATCCAGTGAAAAATTTACCAATGAACTCATCGACTCCATCCGGGACAACCGACCCAACACCTTCCGCGATAAGTATCGGAAGGCGGACCTCCTCTTAATTGACGATATTCAATTTTTAGCGAAAAAAGAGGGGACCCAGGAAGAATTCTTCCACACCTTCAACGAATTATATGAAAAAAATAAGCAGATCGTCATTTCCTCGGACCGGACACCTAAGGAAATCCCGACCCTGGAAGAACGGTTGCGGACCCGGTTTGAATGGGGCCTCATTACCGACATCCAGCCGCCGGACCTGGAAACCCGGATCGCCATCTTGCGGAAAAAGGCCCAGATGGACCATAAGGAAGTCTCTGACGATATCACCGCCTTTATGGCTGAGCATATGGAAACCAATATCCGGGAACTGGAGGGGGCCCTCCTCTCCCTGACCTCCTATGCCACCATGAACAATCTCCCCCTGACCCTGGACCTGGCCAAAGACTTCCTGGAACAATACGTTGAAATCGGCGTCGACAAGGCCATTACCGGCGAAAGCATCCAAAACCAGGTCTGTGATACCTATGGGGTCCGCCTGGAAGAACTCCTGGGCAAACGCCGGAACCGGAACATCGTCTTCCCCCGCCAGGTGGCCATGTACCTCTGCCGGGAATTGACCGATATGAGCCTGCCCAAAATTGGGGAAATCTTTGGCGGCCGGGACCACACCACGGTCATCCACGCCATTGAAAAAATCGATGCAGAAATAAAGAAAGACCCGGCTGTTAAGGCCACAGTCAATAACCTGATTAAGATTTTACGGGGCGAATAGCTGTGGAAAAGTCCTTTTTTCACTTGTTTTTTACACAATAAGTGGAAAAAGCTTATAAAACACGTGGTTAAGCCCTTTCTTATCCACATTATTTTCCACAAGTGTGTGGATAAATAAATAAGTATATTTTTATAAATATAATGCCCGAAAAACCGCTATTTTGCCCCTTGTGGGGATAACTGGGGATATTTTGTGGAAAAGACCCTCTTTATCCACAAGATCCCCCAGACCTTTGGATACTGTGGATAAAACCCTTCGCTTTTCCATAGGCTTTTCCCCAACCTATTTTTGGGCATCCGTCGGTCTTTTATGAACTTATCCACATATCCACCCTGCCTACTACTACTGCTACTAAGATATATCCTGAAGAAGAAGAAAGGAGCCTGCCATGCAATTTTCAGCCATTAAGGAAAATCTTACCGATGCCCTGCAAATTGTCCAGCGCGCACTGAGCTCAAAAAACACCATGGCTATCCTGTCCGGTATCCACCTGACCTGTGACCGGGACCAACTCACCATGACCGCCTCAGACCTGGAGGTCCGCCTGGAGGTAACCGTTCCTGTGGAAGTTATTGAACCCGGGGAGACGGTCGTCCAGGGCCGGGGTTTTACTGACCTGGTCCGTCGCCTGCCCGATGGCCGAATTATTTTCCACAATACCAGTAAGGACGGGGCCGACCATATGACCATTAGCTATGGGGATAACACCGCCGACTTATACGGTTGGCCGGGCCGGGAATACCCGACTTTTCCACCGGCCGTGTCTCCGGCTGAAGTGACCCTGACCGCCAAGGACTTTAGTGAAGCGGTCAGCCATACAGCCTTTGCCGTCAATGCCGACGAAGTCCGCCCGGTCTTTACCGGCCTCCTCTTTCAAATCCGGGGCCATGAACTGACCGTGGTTGGGACGGACAGCTTCCGCCTGGCCAAGAAAATCACCGTCCTCAATAATAAAAACGGGGCCGATCACGACTTAATTATCCCGGTCCGGGCCTTGAATGAATGGGCCCGGATTGTTTCCGGCAGCGAAGACCCGGTTGAACTGGAAATCAGCGACCGCCAGGTTCTCTTTAAAACGGCCCAAATCCGCCTCCTGGCCCAGCGCATCCGGGGGGATTTTCCGCCCTTTGACAAGGTCATCCCCACCGGCTGGCAGACCTATGTCAAGCTGGAGCGTAAGCCCCTCCTGGATGCCCTGGACCGGGCCACCCTCTTCAGCCGAGAAAAGGACGGGACCTTCGTGGTCACCTTCCATATTGAAAACAACCTCCTGCATATTTCGACAGCCAGCGATTACGGGAAGGTCGACGAGCACCTGCCTGTCTACCAGGAGGGCGAGGTCATTGATATTTCCTTCAATGCCCGCTACCTGATCGATGCCCTAAAGGCCATGGATGACAGCCACCTGGATGTGACCTTTAACGGGTCCATGGGCCCCTGTGTCATGAAGCCCCAGGCCGGCGAGGACTACCTCTACCTCATCCTGCCCCTGCGTCGCTAATGTTGATACAAGGGCTCCAGCTGGCCTATTTTCGCAACTACCGCCGGGTTGATATCAGTCCGGCCCCGGTTTTGAACCTCCTCATTGGGCCCAATGGCCAGGGCAAGACCAACCTGATCGAAAGTCTTTATACCCTTTCTGTAGGCCATGGCTTTCGGGCCGCCAAGGACCGGGACCTCATCTACCATGGGGCTGAGGCCGCCCGGTTAAAGGCCATTATCCAGGCCGAGGGGAGCCGTCGCCAGCTGCCCCTGGAGCTGGCCTTTAACGGCCACGCCAAGCGCTGGCGGCTCAATGGGGTCAGCTACCGCCAGCTCCAGGACCTGCCGGACCGACTCCTGGCTGTCCTCTTCACCCCGGATGACCTGGCTGTGGTCAAGGGGTCCCCGGATGAGCGGCGGCGGTTTTTAGACCGGGAACTGGGCCTGGTCAACCCCGGCTATGACCTAGAAAGGCGGAAGTACCGCAAGCTCCTGGCCCAGCGCAATGAACTTTTAAAGGATATCCGGGCCGGCCGGGCCGAGACCGGCCAGCTTTCGGTATGGGACCGGAACCTGGCCCAGTCCGGGGCGCGGCTCATCGCTGATCGGTTGGATTTTTTGCGCCACCTGGTTCCCCGAGCCCGGCAAGTCCATGAGCACATGGCCCGGAAGGCCGGCTTTAATATTACCTACCAGGCCTCCCTGGGGGCCCAGGTCAAAAATGAAGGGGCAGAAGACCTGGAGCGCCTTTTCCTGGAGGCCCTGGCTGACCAGCGCCAACACGATATCCGGGCGGGCAGCACCAGTATTGGCCCCCACCGGGACGACCTGGTTTTTTACGCCAGCCAGGAGGATTTACGGACCTTCGGCAGCCAGGGTCAGCAGCGGACGGCCATCCTGGCCCTGAAACTGGCTGAAGTGGATGTCATCCGCCAACGCTGTGGCAGCCAGCCCATCCTCCTTTTAGACGATGTCCTGAGTGAACTGGACCCCATCCGCCAAAGGCTCCTCCTGGAGGCGGTGGTGGACCAGGACCTTCAGACCTTTATCAGCAGTACCCACTTGGATCTTAGCCATGAATTATTTAAAAATAGCAAGGTTTTTTCGGTTCAAGAGGGAAATATCATTCCAAAAGGCTAAAACCCTCGTTTTTTGCTTGTATTTTTTGCAAATAACGGGGGTTTTTGGTATAATTAGAAGGGTATGGAAAAGCACTTGGTCTGCCTTTCCACCGGGTCAGGTTAATTGTTTGTATTCAAACAATTAACCCTCCCCTACTTATTTTACAACTGGCGCACCTGGTGGCGCCTTTATTTTGTTATAAGGAGGTGCTTCCTTGGTAACACCTTTGGAAGGCAATTATACAGGTAATGAAATCCAGGTCCTGGAAGGCTTGGAACCGGTCCGGAAACGGCCGGGGATGTATATCGGAACAACGGATAGCGCCGGCTTACACCACTTGGTCAATGAAATTGTAGACAACTCCATTGACGAAGCCCTGGCCGGCTACGGGGATACCATTGAGGTCACCATACATACTGATAATTCTATCACTGTACGGGACCAGGGCCGGGGAATCCCGGTCGATATCCACCCTAAAATGGGGCGGCCCACTTCAGAAGTGGTTATGACCGTCCTCCACGCCGGGGGGAAATTCGGCGAAGGGGGCTATAAGGTCTCCGGGGGCCTGCACGGGGTCGGGATGAGCGTCGTTAATGCCCTGTCTGACGCCATGCGGGTCAGAATTTGCCGGGATGGCCAGGTCCATGAGCAGCACTTTTCCCGGGGGAAAATTAAAAGCGAGCTGGAAGTGGTCGGGGAATGTTCCCACACCGGGACCACCATCTGGTTCCACCCGGATATCGAAATCTTTAAAGAAGGAATCACCTTTGAATATGAGATCCTGGCCCGGCGCTTACAGGAACTTTCCTTCTTAAACGGGGGCCTGACCCTGCTTTTAACCGATGAACGGCCGGAAGAGGTTTATTCGGAAACCTACCACCACCCCGGCGGCCTGGCCGACTATGTGCCCTGGCTCAACCGGAACCGGGTCCCCATCCACAAGGACCCGGTCATCTTTGAAGGGGACCGGGATGGGATTATTGTGGATATTGCCATGCAATATACCAAGAGCTACAGCGAAAATATTTATTCCTATACCAATAACATCCACACCGTTGAAGGCGGGACCCACGAAGTGGGCTTTAAAACAGCCCTGACCCGGTCTGTCAATGACTATGCCCGGCGGATGAACCTTTTAAAAGAAAAAGAAGATAACCTTTCCGGGGATGATATCCGGGAGGGGCTTACCGCGGTCATCAGTGTCCAGGTCCCTGAGCCCCAGTTTGAGGGCCAGACCAAGACCAAGCTGGGCAATAGCGAGGTCCGGGGCATTGTCGACGTTATTGTCGGCAATGGGATTTCTACCTTCCTGGAAGAACACCCCAGTGAGGCCAAGGCCATCATTAACAAGGCTATCGACGCCCAACGGGCCCGAGTAGCTGCCCGGAAGGCCCGGGATATGACCCGGCGGAAGAGCGCCCTGGAATCCACCTCCCTACCGGGGAAACTGGTGGACTGCTCCGTCAAGGACCCGGCCTTTTCCGAACTCTTCATCGTCGAAGGGAACTCTGCAGGGGGGTCGGCCCAGGATGGCCGGGACCGCCGTTTTCAGGCGATTTTACCGCTGCGGGGGAAAATTTTAAATGTTGAAAAAGCCCGTTTGGACCGGATTTTAAACAGTGAGGAAATCAAAAACCTTATCACCGCCATTGGTACCGGGGTGGGCGACCAGTTTGACCTGGCCAAGGCCCGCTACCATAAGATCATCATCATGACCGACGCCGACGTCGACGGGGCCCACATCCGGACCCTGCTCCTGACCCTCTTTTACCGGTATATGGCACCCCTTATTGATGCGGGCTACATTTACATCGCCCAGCCCCCCCTCTACAGTGTTAAAGAGGGGAAAAAACTCACCTACTTGTACAATGATGAGTCCCTGGAAAAATACCGGGAAGAAAAGGGCAGCGAGACCTTGGAAAAGAACCTCAAGCGCTACAAGGGGCTTGGGGAAATGGACGCCGAACAATTGTGGGAAACCACCATGAACAATGAAAACCGGGTCCTCCTCCAGGTCCAACTGGAAGATGCCGCCCATGCAGACGATGTCTTCAGCATGCTCATGGGGGAAAAGGTCGGCCCCCGGCGGGACTTTATCACGACCAATGCCAAGTATGTTAAAAACATCGATACTTAATCGAATTCTATAGAAAGGAGGCAGTCTTTTGGAAAATTACACCCATGGGAGTATTCGTCCCATCCACCTCGTTGAAGAAATGAAGACGTCCTTTTTGGACTATTCTATGAGCGTTATCACCTCCCGGGCCTTACCTGATGTCCGCGACGGGCTCAAGCCCGTCCACCGACGGATTTTATTCGGCATGCACAAGGCCGGCTTTACCCCGGATAAACCCACTGTTAAAAGTGCTAATATTGTCGGCTATGTCCTGGGTCACCTCCACCCCCACGGCGACTCCGCCTGCTATGATGCCATGGTCCGGATGGAACAGCCCTTTGCCATGCGCTACCCCCTGGTAGATGGCCAGGGGAACTTCGGGAATATTGACGGCTACCAGGCCGCAGCCATGCGGTACACCGAGGCCCGGATGAGCCGGCTGGCCCGGGAAATGCTCCGGGATATCGACAAGGAAACCGTCGATTATACCCCTAACTATGACAATACCATGGAAGAGCCGGTGGTCCTACCGGCCCGGTTCCCCAACCTCCTGGTCAACGGATCCTCGGGGATTGCTGTAGGGATGGCGACCAATATGCCCCCCCACAACCTCCGGAATGTGACCGATGCCGTCCTGGCCATGATTGAAGACCCGGAAGTCTCTGACGAGACCCTCTACCAAAAAATCAAGGGCCCGGACTTTCCGACCGGGGCCATTATCATGGGGACCGATGGTATCCGCAATGCCTATAAAACCGGCCGGGGCAGCATTACCGTCCGGGCCCGGACCGGCATCGAAAAGATGAGCGGCGGCAAGCACCGGATTGTGGTGACGGAAATCCCCTACCAGGTCAACAAGGCCCGGCTTATCACCAAAATCGCCGAACTGACCCGGGATAAGGTCTTAGACGGGATCACTGACCTCCGGGACGAAAGTGACCGGAAGGGCTTGCGGATCGTGGTCGAGCTGCGCCGGGATGTCAACCCCCGGGTCATGCTCAACCAGCTCTTCAAGCACACCCAGCTCCAGGAAAATTTTGGGGTCATCAACCTGGCCCTGGTCGGCGGCGAGCCGAAAATCCTCAACCTCCGCCAGATGCTGGCCTACTACCTGGACCACCAGGAAAATATCATCATCCGCCGGACCAAGTTTGACCTCCGCAAGGCGGAAGAAAGGGCCCATATCGTTGAAGGGCTAAAGATTGCCGTCGATAATATTGACGAGGTCATCCGGATCATCCGGTCCTCCTATGATGACGCTGAAAGTAAGGCCCGGCTGGGCGAGGCCTTTGGCCTGAGCGACCGCCAGGCCCAGGCCGTTATTGAAATGCAGCTGCGCCGGTTACAGGGCTTGAACGTCACCAAGCTGGAAGAAGAACTGGCCGAATTACGGGAGCGGATTGCCTATTACAAGTCCATCCTGGCTGACATCAACCTGGTCCGGCAGATCATCGCCGAAGAACTCTCGGAAATCGCCGACAAATACGGCGACGACCGCCGGACCGAAATCTCCCTGGATGACCAGGATATGGATATTTATGACCTCATTGCCGATGAGGACATGGTCATTACCCTCTCCCATGACGGCTACATCAAGCGGATGCCCATGGACACCTATAAGAGTCAAAAACGGGGCGGCCGGGGGGTTTCTTCGGCCAAGATGAAGGAAGAAGACTGGATAGAGGAAATCTTCATTACCACCACCCACCACCAGCTCCTCTTCTTCACCAATACCGGCCGGGTCCTCCGGCTCCGGGCCTTTGATATTCCGGAAAGTAGCCGGACCGGCAAGGGGATGGCCATCATCAACCTCCTCAACCTCAATCAAGGGGAAAAGGTGGCCACCGTCATCGCCCTGCGGGACTTTGATGACCGTTACCTGACCGCTGTTACCAAGCTGGGCAAGGTCAAGAAAACGGCCCTAAAGGATTACGATACCAACCGCAAGGACGGCATCTTAGCCATCCGCCTGGATGATGGGGACGAAGTGGTGGCTGTGAAGCTGACCGCTGGCCATGATGAACTGATCATCGTCACCGAGGGGGGCTATGCCATCCGCTTTAATGAAGAGGATGTCCGCCCGACCGGCCGCTACACTGCCGGTGTCATCGGCATTAAGCTGGCCCAAGGGGACCAGGTCATTAATATGGACATCGTCCAAGAGGATGCCAGCCTCCTGGTCATCACGGAAAAGGGTTTCGGTAAACGGACCAAGCTGACCGAATACAACCTGCAAAACCGGGGCGGTAAGGGCGTCTTTACCGTAAAACTCGGCAAGCGGGGCCAGCGGCTGGTCCAGGCTCTGGTGGTCCGTGACGGGGAAGAAGTCATGACCATCAGCCGGGAAGGCACCCTCATCCGCTTTGCTGTGAACGATATTTCTCAAACCGGCCGGGCCACCCAGGGCGTCACCATGATGCACCTGGAAGGCGATGATGAAGTGGTCGGTATGGCAAGAATCATTGAAGAGGAAGACTAATGGGACCAACATTTTGGAATGGCTTTTTTATTGTTGTGGGCCTTGTTGTCCTGGTAACGGCCATCCTGTGGATTAAGCACAGCTTTGATAACCGCCACCAGGCCGACTACGATAAGGTCATGATTACCGGCAAGCTGGTTCAGCAACTCTGCACCCACCTCCAGCATGGGGACCGGGACGGGGCCATCAGGCTCTTCCGCCGGAAGACCCTCCATGGCCAGGCCTTTGCTGAAAGTTACATCGATCAACTCGCCGAACGCTGCAAGAGCGGGCGGTTATAGGCATCATGAACGGAGACAGCCCCTGTCTCCGTTTTTCAATGATGGCTTTATGGGTACTTAATAGCCAGCTCCTATTGAATGAAAGTATAAAAGTGACCTCTTAAAAGAAAGGATGACCGGTTTTGCACATCAATGAAAGCCAAACCATTGCTCAAATCATTACGGCACCGGGCAAGGGGGCCGTTGGCATTGTGCGGATTTCCGGGGATGAAGCCCTAGCCATAGCGGATGCCCTGGCCGGTGGATCCGGAAAAATCAGCCGGGTGGCCAGCCACACCATCCATTACGGCTGGGTGGTTAACCGCCAGGGTGAACCCCTTGATGAGGCCCTGTTTATGGTCATGCGGGGGCCCCGGTCCTATACCGGGGAAGATGTTGTTGAAGTCCAGTGCCATGGGGGGCCGGTGGCCCTGGGGGAAATCCTCCGGGAGACCTGTGCCCATGGGGCCCGGCTGGCTGAGGCCGGGGAATTTTCCCGCCGGGCCTTTTTAAACGGCAAGCTGGACCTCAGCCGGGCTGAAGCCATTATGGACCTGGTTGAGGCCAAGAGTGATGGGGCCTTAAAGCTGGCGGCCCGGCAAAAGTCCGGGGCCACCGCCCGGGTCGTCGATGGCCTCCGGGCGTCAATTTTAGAGCTCATCGCCTATATCCAGGCCGACCTGGACTTTCCTGAAGATGATATTGAACGGCTTGACCGGGCGACCTACCGCCAGCGGGCCGAGGCCCTGGAAGAGGACTTGGCTAAGCTGGTGGATACAGCCGCCCGGGGCCGGTTCTACCGGGAGGGGATTACCGTGGCCCTTTGTGGCCGGGCCAATGTTGGCAAGAGTTCCCTCCTCAATGCCCTGACCGGCCGCAATACCGCCATCGTGACCAATATCCCCGGGACCACCCGGGATTCGGTTGAGGCCACCGTCCAGGTGGAAGGGATGGCCCTCCGCCTGGTTGATACCGCCGGCCTCCGGGAAACCGATGACCTGGTCGAGCAAATCGGCGTCGACCGGGCCCGGGATATCGTCAAAGGGGCCGATGTTATCGCCTACTGTGTCGATGCCCCCACCGGCCTCACCCCAGAGGATGAGGCCTTTATCGCAGACCATGCCGACCAGGTGGGCCTTTTGGTCATCAACCAGACCGACCTGGCTGAAGGAAGTGCCAGCGCCAGCCCCTGGCCGGTGGTCACCACCAGCGCCCTGGCCGGTACCGGCATCGATGACCTGGGCCGGGCCCTGAAGGCAGCGGCTTTGAAAGAGGCCCCGGCTGCAGAAAATGCCCTCTACCTAACCAATACCCGGCAGGTGGCCCTGGCGGAAACGGCCTTGCAGGACATCCGTCAATTCATTGCCGCCCTGGACCAGGGCCTTTCCGATGACCTCCTGGTCATTGACCTCCAGCATGCCTGGGAAATCCTAGGCCTCATTACCGGGGAAACCGCTGCCGATGACCTCTTAGACCAGATTTTTTCACAGTTTTGCTTAGGGAAGTGACAAGCGTGAATCCAATGCCAAGTGCATATGATGTAATTGTGGTAGGCGCCGGCCATGCCGGCCTGGAAGCAGCCTTTGCAGCTGCCCATATGGGGAAAGAAGTTCTCCTCCTGACCCTGAGTCTGGACCATATCGCCCTCCTCCCCTGTAACCCCTCCATTGGTGGGCCGGCCAAGGGCCACCTGGTTCGGGAAATTGACGCCCTGGGTGGGGTCATGGGAGAGGCGGCCGATGCCACTGAAATCCAGATGCGCCTTTTAAATACCAATAAGGGCCCGGCTGTCCATGCCTTACGGGCCCAAATCGATAAGGCCCGGTATTCGGCCTATATGCGGAACCGGCTTCGGGCCGAAGACCATATTACTGTCCTGGAACGGGTTGTTGACCGGCTCCTCATTGAAGAGGGGACCGTTAAGGGGGTCGTCGATGAATATGACAGCCATTGGCAGGCTCCCCGGGTCATTGTCTGCACCGGAACCTACCTGGGCGGGCAGATCATCATTGGCCCCCTGACCAAGGACGCCGGCCCCGGTGGGCATATTTCACCTAAGAAACTCTCCCGGTCCCTGGCTGAAGATGCCGGCTTAAAGACCATGCGCTTTAAAACAGGGACCCCACCCCGGGTGGCCGGCCAGACCCTGGACCGGACCGTCATGGTCCCCCAGCCCCCGGATGCCCCGGACCGGCGCTTTTCCCACTGGTCCGATGCGGCCAATGGCCTGGATAAACGGGACTGCTACCTGACCTATACCTCGGCCCAGACCCATGACATCATCCGGGAAAACTGGCACCGGTCGCCCATGCAGACTGGCCTGGTCACCGGGGCCCCGCCCCGCTATTGCCCCTCCATTGAGGACAAGGTCCACCGCTTTAGCGATAAAAGCCGCCACCAGCTCTTTATTGAGCCGGAAGGCCTGGATACCTCCCTCTACTATATGCAGGGCTTTGCCACCTCCCTACCGGTGGATGTCCAGGAAAGGATGGTTCATTCGGTGCCCGGCCTGGAAAAGGCCACAGTGGTCCGGATGGGCTATGCCATTGAGTATGACCTCATCGACCCCCTCCAGCTTCACCCCACCCTGGAATGCCAGGACATCAGCGGTCTCTACTTTGCCGGCCAGATGAACGGGACCTCCGGCTATGAAGAAGCCGCAGCCCAGGGACTCATGGCGGGGATTAATGCGGTCCTGAGCCTGGACGGGAAGGATCCCTTTATCCTCCGTCGCCATGAGGCCTATATTGGGGTCCTCATCGATGACCTCATCACCAAGGGAACGGAAGAACCATACCGTATGTTAACATCTAGGTGTGAATACCGGCTCCTCCTCCGCCAGGACAATGCCCACCTCCGCCTGACCCCCTACGGCCGGGACCTGGGCCTGATCGATGATGACAAATGGGCCCGGTTCACCGCTGACCGGGACCAGATGGTCGCCGAAGAGGACCGGCTCAAGGCCCTGGCTGTCCCGGTCGATGACCGGCGCCTGGCGGACCACCTGACCGGTCGGGGGTCCAGCCCCTTAAAACAGAAGGTAACGGCCTTTGACCTCTTAAAAAGGCCGGAAATCACCTATACCGACTTAGTGGACCTGGGCTACGGGGACCCTGACCTCCCGGCCCGGGTTTGGCGGGAAGTGGAAACCGCCATTAAATATGAAGGCTACCTGACCAAACAGGCCGACCAGGTTGCCCGTCAGGAAAAATTGGAAAATAAGCAGCTGCCGGCTGACTTTGACTACAGCCAGGTGACTGGCCTCCGGAAAGAGGCTTGCGAAAAGCTGCAGAAAATCCGTCCCCTGACCCTGGGCCAGGCCAGCCGGATTTCCGGGGTCAACCCGGCGGATATCACCGTCCTCCTCGTGGGCCTGAAGAAAGCTGGCCAGGGAGGCGCCGATGACCGCTAAAGACATCCTGGAGGCCTTTGCTCGGGCCGGCCTGGATCTGGACCTGACTCAGGCCGACCAATTCCTAGCCTATGACGCCCGCTTGCGGGCGGCCAACCAAGAAGTCAACTTAACGGCCATTACCGCTCCGGAAGCGGTCCTGGAAAAGCACTTTATCGACTGTGCCCTGGTTCTCCCCCACCTGCCCGCCGGCCCCCAGCGGGTCATCGATATCGGCAGCGGGGCCGGTTTTCCGGGCATGGTCTGGGCCATTTTAAGGCCCGACTGGACCTTCACCCTCCTGGATAGCCTGCAGAAGCGGGTCCACTTTTTAGAGGGTTTGGCCCTTGACTTGGGCCTGGCTGACCGGGTCCAGCCCCTGCATGGCCGGGCCGAAGATCTGGCCCACCAGGCGGACCACCGGGCAGCCTATGACCTGGCCTCCGGCCGGGCCGTCACCGGGATGGGGGGCTTTTTAGAGTATGCCCTCCCCTTTGTCAAAACCGGCGGCCTAGTGGCGGTGATGAAGGGCCCCGGGGAGGAAGGGAGCCTGGCCGCCATCCGGGCAGCTGCAGAGACCCTGGGTGGGGCCTACCGGGACCAGCTGACCTATGCCCTCCCGGCCGGTGACAGCCGCCGGCTCTGGCGCTTTGATAAGCTGGCAGCCAGCCCCGACCGCTACCCCCGCCGGCCCAAGGCCATGAAAAATAAACCCCTCATTTAAAGAGGGCCGGTAATCAGCCTTTTTTATTGGTATGCAGCCAAGCCCCACCGGACCAGCGGTGGGGCTTTTTTATGGCCTTTTCCAACCGGCTAGAAAAACAAGTTAAGTTAGCTATAACAAATTTAAATTGGCGAAAATCTGCCCGGAGGCGGATAATAAAGGGGTCAAGAAAGGTATACAGTAGAAAGAATGACCAATTCAGTAAGGAGTGTATTTATGAAAGATATTATTATTATCGGTGCCGGCCCGGCCGGCGTGAGCGCAGCCCTCTATGCCAAGGCCAGAGGCAAGGACGTCCTCCTCCTGGAAAAGGATAAAATCGGTGGCCTTATTGCCAATGTCTCCAAGGTCAGCCACTTTGCCGGTGTTGGCGACGGGGAAACCGGCCCGACCTTTGCCGACCGCCTGGCCGACCAGGTCAAGTATTCCGATATCCCGGTCCTCTTTGAAGAGGCCACCGGCATTGAAAAAACCGCTGAAGGCTTTACCGTTCAAACCAACCAGGGCAGCCATACGGCTAAGAAGGTCATTGCCGCCACCGGCAATAGCCTGAAAGAACTCCCCATCGACCTGCCCGCCGGCTTTGCCACCAAGCACTGGCCCCTAGGCCAGGAAGAGAGCTACGCCGGTAAGACCGTGGTCATCAATGGGGGCTCTGACGGGGCCAGCAAAGAGGCCCTCTACCTGGCCCAAAAGGCCAAGGCGGTCCACATGGTCCAAAACCAGGACAAGCTCCTCTGCATTGATGAATTTAAGCAGCAAATTGAGGCAGCTGATAATATCGTGGTTCACACCGGCTGCGAAGTCCAGGACATCAAAGTGGAAGATGGGGTCTGCCGAGCCGTCAACCTGGGCGGGGAAGAAATCACCGATGAGGACGGCATTGAAGTCTATGTCCAAATCGGCCAAAATGGGAATACCGACCTCCTGGCCCCCTTCGCCAAAGTGGAAGGTAACTTCCTGGCTGAAGACCTGGCTGCTCAAACAGAGGGCCTCTTCTTTGCCGGGGATATCCGGGTTAAGACCGTCAGACAGATTGCCACAGCCGTCGCTGATGGTTGCCTGGCCGGTATTATGGCCTGTAAATAAGGCGTTAACCGGCCTCAGCCGACGGTTTTTTACCGGTTTCATAGACATATACCCTCGCTCATAAGAAAGCACTTGCATTCATACAGGCTTGTGGTATAATGAAAGCAGTGGTTAAACTTCCTTTCGTTTTTTTTGCTTTTGTCATTGCATGACCCTTTCAAAAAGAGACCGACATTTGTCGGTCTCTTTTTATGTTTCACGTGAAACACGTCAGGCGAAGAGCTGAAATAAGGATTCGTTTCACGTGAAACAGTTCTTTTTTGCTGCAAGCAGATGAAGCAGGGCCATCTCTATGGTATAATGGCCTCATTGAGGAGGCGATTTGATGATATTGGCATTGGTCAACCAAAAAGGTGGCGTGGCCAAAACGACGACGGCGGTTAACTTAGCCGCCGGCCTGGCCCGGGCCAAGAAAAAGGTCCTTTTAGTGGACCTGGACCCCCAGGGTAATGCTAGCAGTGGCCTAGGCATTGATAAAAATGAGCTGACACATACCATATACCATGGCCTCATCGGCGAAGTCGATGGTGAGGCCTGCCGGCTGGTGGCCGTCCGAGACCACTTGGACGTCATGCCGGCCAATATTGACCTGGCAGCTGCTGAGCAGGACCTGGGCGAGTCGGTAGAAGGGGCCTTGAGCCTGAAAAAATGCCTGGCCCCCTTTGAATCGACCTACGATTTTATCTTAATTGACTGTCCGCCCTCCCTGGGCCTACTCACCATTAATGCCCTAATCGCCGCAGATGGTCTCTTGGTTCCCATCCAATGCGAATACTATGCCTTGGAGGGCTTGAGCCAACTGATGGAAACCGTTAAACAGGTCCAGGCAAGTGCCAACCCCGACCTGCACATCTTCGGCATTGTCATGACCATGTATGATGGCCGGATGCGGCTGGCCAAGCAGGTGGTTGAAGAAGTAAAGAATGCCTTTGGCCAGGCCGTCTTTAAGACCCTGATTCCGCGGAATGTCCGCCTGTCGGAAGCCCCTTCCTATGGACAGACCATCTTTGAATATGACCGCCTGTCTAAGGGGGCCTGGACCTATAAAGCATTGGCAAAGGAAGTGATCGCCCGTGTCAAAGAATAAAGGTGGCTTAGGACGGGGCCTGGGGGCCCTGATTCCTGACTTAAATGAAAACATCTCGGACCTGCAGCGGGGCAAAAAACTGGAAACCATCCAGCAAATCCCGGTTGAGACCATCCAGGCCAATCCCTGGCAGCCCCGGCAGACCTTTGATGAAGAGGCCCTGACCGACCTGGCTGATTCTATCAAGCAGGAAGGGGTCTTATCCCCCCTCCTGGTCGTTGAACGGGATGGAGAAACCCTCCTGGTGAGTGGTGAACGCCGGCTCCGGGCCGCTAAAATAGCCGGCCTGGCAACGGTTCCGGCCATCGTCCGGAGTCTGGATGACAGCGCCATGGCTACCATTGCCCTGGTGGAGAACATCCAGCGGGCAGACCTCAACCCCTTAGAAGAGGCCCGGGCCTATGCCCGGCTTATGGAAAAGAGTGGCCAGAGCGCGGCCCAGGTGGCAACCGCTGTCGGCAAGAGCCGGGCCCATGTGGCCAATATGGTCCGCCTCCTGGACCTGCCGGCCCCGGTCCTGGACCTCCTGGCTGAGCAAAAAATCTCTGCCGGCCATGCCCGGGCCCTCCTGGGCATTCCCGAGGAAGGGGACCTGGTGGCCCTGGCCCAGGAAGCAGCCCAGCTGGGCTATTCCGTCCGCCAGGTAGAAGACCTGGCCCGCCGGTTAAAGGATGACTCAGAACCGGTTTCCCAGCCGGCGCCTAAAAAGGCCAAGACCGCGCCCGGCAAGGACCTCTACCCGGCTGTCAGCCGGCAAATGAGCGACTTTCTCCAAACCAAGGTCCAAATCCAGAAAAAGGGCCGGGTGGGGGAATTAAAGATTGAATTTTACAGTGAAGAAGATCTGACCCGGATCCTGGACCTCTTGCAGCAGGATATCCATTAGGAGGCTGCCCATATGCCAGATTTGATTATTATCGGCGGCGGGGCCTCGGGCCTGATGGCAGCCATTGCCGCCGGCCGGGAAGGGGCAGCTGTCTGCCTCCTGGAGGCCGGTCCCAGAGTCGGGCGGAAAATTGCCGCCAGTGGCAATGGCCGGTGCAACTATACCCACCGGACCATCAGCATGGACCACTACCACACCACTGCCCCCTATGCCCTCCTGCCGGCCATGACCGGCTTTGACGAAAAGGCCGTCATGGCCTTTTTTAGCCAAGTGGGCCTGCCCCCCTATATCGATGACCGGGACCGGGTCTACCCTTATGCCCGGAAGGCGGCCATGGTCACCGATGCCCTCCGCCAATGGGCCCTCCAGCTGGGGGTGACCATCAAGACCGACTGCCGGGTCACTGCCCTTGAGGGCCAATATGGGGCCTTTACTGCCCGGGGCCAGGGCTTTGCCATCCAGGGTGCTACAGCCCTGGTGGCCTGTGGCGGAGAAGCGGCGCCCCAGCTTGGGGGCACGACCGATGGCTACCGGCTCCTGGAAGGCTTTGGCCACCAGTCAACGGCCCGGTATCCGGCCATCTGCCCCATTCTGACGGAAAAAGACCCCATCCGCGGCTGCCAGGGGGTCCGCTGGTGGGCCCAGGCTACTTTACAGGCAGGCCGGAGGGACCTGCTGGCCGACGGAGAGCTATTATTTAATGAAGATGGCTTGAGTGGGCCGTTGGCCTTTGACTTAGCCTACACTATTGGCGCAGCCGAATCCGGCCAATGTAAGCTGGTCCTGGACCTCTTTCCGGATGTAGACCGAGACCGGCTCCTGGCCCATCTGACCGACCGCCAGGTCAGTCTGGCCTTCCGGCCGATTGAGGACTTTTTATCCGGCCTCATGCCCAAGCCTCTGGGTCTGGCCCTCTTGCGCCAGCTGGTCCAGGGGAAAATGACCGACTCGGTTGCAGGTCTACCGGCTGATTTTCCGGATCGGTTTGTTAAGTTAGTTAAGGCTTACCCTGTACAAGTTACCGGTCTCCGGCCCTATAGGGATGCCCAGGTCACAGCCGGTGGCATTGACCTGGCTGATTTCGACCCGGACAGCCTCATGAGCTGGTTGGTCCCCGGCCTCTTTGCCTGCGGAGAGGTCCTGGATGTCACCGGGGACTGTGGCGGTTATAACTTACAGTGGGCCTGGGCCAGCGGTCGTCTGGCCGGGCTATCAGCAGCCCGTTATGCGAGTGAAGGAGGTCAGTTATGACCGGATGGGATATATTGGTCGTCGGGGTTATTGCCCTGGCCCTGGCCCGGGGTTACCGGAAGGGGCTCTTGCGCCGGCTCGGCGGCTGGGTCGGGTCTCTCATGATTTTCTTTGTTCTCTGGCGGGAAATCGACCGGATTGAGCCTGCGGTGAACCGGCAAATCAACGGCCGGGCCACCGTGCAAAAACTCATTGAAAACTACCTCCACAAGCGGACCGGTGGCGAGGAGGCCCTGGATACCACCGGCCTAAGAAATATGATCGCTTCCCTGCCCCTTCCGGGCAACTTTGGCGAACGGCTCAATGACCAGATCATGGCCCAAAGCGCCCAGGCCACAGAAAGCATTTACAGCCATGTGGCCCATGTCCTTTCGGTGCCCTGCTGGCGGATTTTACTATTTGTGCTTTTATGGCTGGCCGGCCTGGCCTGCCTCTACCTCCTGGGCCACCTGGTCTTTCGCTTATTAAAGAAGGTGCCCCTGCTCTTAACGGCTGATGCCTTTGCCGGGGCCCTGGTCAGTGCCTGTATGTCGCTGGTCCTCATGGGTTTCATCAGCCTCCTGACGGTTACCTTTGGAGTGGGGACCACCGTCGGGTCTGCGGCAGAAGAAAGTTTTTTCCTGCCGGCCCTCAAGTACCTGGTCGGTGTCTTTTTACAGGGCACCAGCCCCTTTATGTCTTAGAGAGAAGGTTTGAATGCAAACTAAATTATGGATGGCTGGCCTGGCCACCTTCCTGGCCAGCTCTCGGCCGGCCTTTGCCGCTGATAGCTCAGAGGTGGCTGAAGCCAAGGAAGTCGCCAAGGAGGCGGCTTCTGCCGGGGCCGATGCGGCCGTGGACCAGCTTAACTTTGTGGCTCAGTTCTTTACAGCCGACCGGCTCGGGGCCTATGCCTTAAATGGAATACGGATTTTTATCCTCCTCCTGGTGGTCTTTGTCATCTGGCGGATTGGCCGCTTTTTCATCCGGCGGATCATGCGCCAACAGCGCCGGGGCGCCTCGGCAGCCGGTGGCGTCCAGCTGACGACAGCCGGCCACTTGATTGAAAGCATCTTCAACTATTTCATGATCTTTATCAGCATCATGGGGATTCTCAGCATCATCGGCTTTGATATCCGGGGCCTGGTGGCCAGTGCCGGGTTAGCCGGGGTCCTCATCGCCTTTGTGTCTCAGAGCATCATTAAAGACTGGGTCAGCGGTTTATTTACTTTAATCGAACGGAATTATGATGTCGGTGACCGCATCTTAGCCGCCGGCCATGAAGGCGAGGTCCTGAGTATTGGCATGCGGTCAACGGTTTTACGGACCGACTACGGGGAAACAGTTTATATTCCCAATGGCCTCATTGATGTGGTGGTCAACTTTTCCAAGTACCCCAATATCGTCTTCCTGGATGTCCCTGTTTCCTGTAATTACAGGAATGCAGAGGTCAGGGCGGCCCTGGAGGCGGTCTGCGAGACCTTTAATGCCTATGTCCAGCCCAATGAAAACCTCTATAGCCCGGCGGAAGTTCTGGATATTGCCGCCTTTGAACCGGGCCGGGCCCTCTGGCGGCTGACCTTTGCCTCGGGTAACCTGAGCCACTGGACCCATGGCCGCCAGCTCCGGGTCATGATTAAGGATGAATTCGACCGCCGGGGCTTGACCCTGGCCTATGACCAGATGGTCATCCGGGAGGCGACGGGGCCAAATACTGATGCCGGTGCCGACCGGGAAAAGGCCAAGGTCGGGCAGTCCCAGGATTAGATAAGGGAGGTGGCGTCATGCCCATGGATTTACAGGTCGGGGATGTGGTTCAGATGAAGAAGGCCCACCCCTGTGGGAGCGACCAGTGGTTAATCCTCCGCCGGGGGATGGACTTCCGCATCCGCTGCCAGGGTTGCGAGCGGGAAGTCTGGCTGGCCCGACCGAAATTTGAAAAGATGATTAAAAAAGTACTTTACCAGGTCCCCCGTGATTTGGAAGAAGAATAAAAAGAACCCTTGGGGACGCTGGCCCCAAGGGTTCTTTTATATGCAAGTTGATTTTCTACAGTCCTGTCGGGGTCTTATTCGCCCTTAAAGAGGCCGGTGACCTTATCCAGGTTCATGGAAAAGAGGACGCCGCTGTTGGGCCCTTCAAATTCGTGGGCAGCGCGGACAGAGCCGATAATGCTTTCCACTTGGTCCCCGGGGGCGACAATGAGCACGATTTCCTTTTCCGGTTCGATTTCCAAGTTAAAAAACTTGGCTGCCTTATGACTGGCTGTTCCGTGGCCATGGAGGGTGGTTGCCCCCTTGGCGCCGCCCTTGTGGGCCGCCGCCACGATATCATCGGCCACGCCGTTATCGACAATAATTGTAATCAGTTCGTAGTCCATACTGCCATCTCCTTTCCAACACGCCTCATTTAATTCCTTTAAGCCCAAGACCCGGTTCAAGGGGGCGGTGACCACTAGGCCGTGGCCGTGCTTATCCAATTCCAAGGCCTTGTGCAGCTCTTTATGGAAGGTATCGGTCGCCGATTCGTGGGCCACAAGCAACATAATTTCTTTTCGCAACTGGTCAATCCCTAAAAGGGCTAAGAGCTTGCTGGCATTGGTCCCTAAGCCGTATAAGACTGTGGCGCCGGAAATACCTGAGTGGGCGGCGGCCAGGAGGGCCTTTTTATCGTCTTTAGGATCTAGGAAAACAATATTAAGGTTAAATTGACAAGCCATAATCTACCTCTCTTCTGCTTTCGACAATGCAGCAGGATCATCTTTCGTTTCTTTACGGTTGGCCACAATCCCTAAGACCTGGACACAGATAATAGGCGTCATGGCCACCATGGCAATGACCCCAAAGGCATCAATCAGCCCCGAGGGCCCGCCCCAAGCCGTCGCTGCTCCCTGGGTGAAGGCTAAAATAAAGGTTGCCGTCATCGGCCCGGAAGCGGCCGTCCCCGAGTCAAAACCCATCCCCACGAAGAGGGGCGGGGTCATCCGGGAGAGGACCATACATATCATATACCCTGGCAGGAGAAAATGCCAGAGCTGGGCGCCGGGAACCGCCAACCGGATGAGGGTGAGGACAATGGCCAGGGAAACCCCAATGGCCAGGGTCGCCAAAATAAGCTTCTTGGTCACCGCCCCGGCGGTGATATCCTCAATCTGGGCACATAAGACGTGGACAGAGGGTTCGGCCAGGATGACCAGGAGGCCAATGGCCGCCCCCACCGCAATCACCAGGGGGACCGATTGGTTGGCCAGGGCCTCGCCGATGACCTTGCCGGCGTTCATAAAGCCCACATTGACCCCACTTAAAAAGAGGATAAAGCCAAAGAAGGTGTAGACAAAGCCGATTAAAATCCGGGTGAAGGCCCGTTTGGACAGCTTTAAGAGGGTAAACTGGGCAATAATCGTAATGATAATAAGGGGAACAATGGCGCTGGTGACGTCCATCACCACCCCTTTGACCACCTCAAGGAGGTAGGTCCAGGTATCGGCTGTACTGGCCCCGCTTTCACTTAAGCCCCCGTCCACCTTATCCAGGCCCTTGATGATAATCAGGATCATGACCGCACTCATCGGCCCGGCTGTGGAGAGGCCGGCCAGCCCAAAACTGTCTTCCTCCGCCTTTTTACCCCCGTGAACCTGGCTGACCCCAATGCCCAGGGCCAGGATAAAGGGCACCGTCATGGACCCGGTGGTGGCCCCGCTGGTATCCGTAGCAATTCCCAGGAGGTCATTAGACGAGAGAACCGCCAGGAGGCAGATAATCCCGAAAAAAAGGAGGAGGGTATTATTGAGAGGCCACTGCATGATAATCCGTAAGAGGCCAATGGCAATCATCAACCCCACCCCGATAGAGGCCAAGAGGACCACCGAAAAGATACTAATGGCCCCGCCGGTCGCTTCAAAAACCTGGCCGGCAATAACCAGGAGGTTGGGTTCTGCGACATTAATGAAGAAACCCAGGACCAGCCCGCCCCCCATCATCAAGGGGAGGTTTCGGCTGCGGGCCAGGGCACTACCGACATTTTCCCCAACCGGGGTGACCGCCAGGTCGACCCCCAGGAGGAAGACTGCCAGGCCCAGGATAATGAGTCCAGCCCCAATGAGAAAGTTCGTCAGTTCATGGCCCGGTAGCGGCGCCACCGTAAAGTGGAGGAGGAGCACCAGGATGCTCACCGGTACCACCGCCATAACTGTCTCGGATAATTTTGATAATAATACGCCCAAAGACCATCACCCCATTCTTATAAAAAGAAGGGCTCGCCGCAGTGACGAGCCCTTAAAACGCCGGCATATATTATTTCTTGGAATCGTTATCCAGGTTAGCGCTTTCCATATTTTCAGTGCCGCTACCCTTTAAAGCGTCTAAATCTTCTTCTTCATGCCCTTCTGTTAATTTAGTAGGGTCTTTTTCAATTGCATCTTTGTCTAAAGACATGGTCATTTCCTCCTGTTCGTTTTCATATGAATTATCCAATACCATAATACCATACTTGTACGGTAAACTCTATAACTATAAGTACCCCTTTTGCTTTATTTTAAACGGTCTTTTAAAGAAAAAGGGGTCTAAAGTCGCCCGGCGGCCCTTTTACAAACTTTCATGATATAAGAGGTTGGCTTTTTTTCCGGCCGACGGCTGCCGGTTCAGCCCAAAGTCCGCTGCCGGTCCAGATGAATCTTTTAATTTAAAACAATTTTGAAAAAATTAATAAAAAATATGTTTAATCCGTTTTACTCATGGTTATATTTATAAGCGTAGAGATAATACCGTTGTCGCTGTTAATCTGATGAAAATGAGCATATATCCGGAGGTGAGCATGTGCGCAGAGCAACAAAGATTTTAAGTTTTTTCTTAGGCCTGTTTGTCGTCTTATACGTGGCCGGTACCTTTTACGGAATCTATCGGTTTATGTTCCTGAATCGGTATTGGGCCCAAGGCTTAGGCCTTACAGACAATATGTTTTATGCAGGATTTTACGTGACTTGTGCCTTGGCGGCCATTACCGCCCTTGTGGGGCTATTCCTCATGCTGAAGGGGTTATTCGCCCGCCGGCGCGATCGCAAGCTGACCTTTAACCATGATGATGGATCGGTTGAAGTGAGCGAAGAAGCGATTTCCGGCGCTGTTCAGTCTACCCTGGCCGGCTATGACGGCATCCAGGAAAGCGAAGTCCAGATGGATATTAAAGACGGCCGCGAGCCCAGTATTCGGGCCAAGGTCAACTGCGGTATCCGTCATGGGGCCAACCTGGACCAGTACGGCCAAGCCATTAAAGACCGGATTAGTCGAGAAATTACTACTTTAACCGGTCTGCCCGTTGAAGATGTCCAAGTATCTTTTTACGAAGCAGATCCGGCTGACGCAAAGAATAGGTAGGTGAGATCATGTCTAACGGAATCAACTGGGACCGCTATGATGCGCCTGACGCTCCGCCGCAGACAAATCAGCCCTATCAAAACCAACCGACCGGCTATCAGGGCAACATGCCTATGAATAATCAACCTGCCCAAGGCTGGGTGGAACGTCAATTATCCAGCCCTGCGGTAAAGGCCTTATGGCAAAGACGGCGTCACACCATTACCAGCATCTTCATTGCTGTCGTACTGGCCCTATGTATCGCTATCTTCGGTTTCGGATATACTTTACTGGGGGCGATTTTCGTGGCCATCGCCTACGTCTATGGCGGTTGGCGTGACGGTAACCCGATTGTATATGCTTTACTCAGTAAGTTCTTATAAAGACGCAAAAAATCCAAGCAAGTCTTTTCCAAGTAAAAATAAACAATCAAATGCCTAAAAGGAGGCCAATTATGTCTGAACAAAACAAAAACGCAGCCAACTTACCGGATGCCTACAATAAAGATGAAATTGAAGGGCAAACCTATACCGACACCCTTTCCTTTGACGACTCCGTCATTGAAAAAATCGCCGGGATTACGGCCCGTGAAATCCCCGGTATCTTAGACATGAAGGGCAACTTCATGAGCGGCATTGCCGAAAACTTCACCTCCGGCCCGAACGTGACCAAGGGGATTTCTGCAGATGTCAATGAAAGAGACGTCACCGTAGATGTTAAGCTTATCTTAGAATTCGGCGCTTCCGCCCCGGATATCTTTGCTGAAATGAAAGAACGGGTCCGGGCTCAACTCTTCCAAATGACCGGCCTGAAACTCCGTGAATTAAATGTCCGTGTCGTTGATGTCATGACCCAAAAAGAATACGAAAAGCAAAACCGCGACAATCGTCAGGAAAACAACTACCGCCAAGCTGGTCTTCCTCAAGGATATTAAACACCACTTGCGGGTCTTACCTGATCCACAGATCAACGGTTAACGTGAAGAAAGGAGCCCAGAAATGGCTGATAAAAAACAAAAACAATCTCAAAAAGAAATGGACGCCCTCCGCGCTAAAACGGATATCAAAGGCGGCTGCAATGGCGATGGCGAAGGTAATAACCCCTTAATTCCCCCCGGTGGTTCTTGCGAACTCAATGAACCGGCAGACCCGAAACTGGCGCCGCAGGCCCAAGGGACGCCGATTGCCAATAAAGAAGGCGGCAATCCCAACCATAAACCCAATGCCTACGGCCGTAAGAGAGACGACAAAGACCTGTCCGATAAGGCTGGCGACGCTGCCGAATCCGCTAAAGAAAAGGCCGGCAATGCCGCTGAAACCGTCAAGGAAAAAGCCGGTGACGCCAAGGATGCCATCAAGGAAAAGGCTGCCCAGGGCAAAGACTTTGTCACTGAAAAATACGAAGAAGCAACCGCTGACGTTGACGAACGTCCCCATGAAGACAGCTTCGTTTTCGCTGATAGCGTTATCGAAAAAATTGCCGGGATTGCCGCCCGCGAAATCAAAGGTGTTATGGCTCTCAAGGGCAACATCATCAGCGGCCTAGCCGGCAGCATCATGAATAACATTGATGATGGCAACAGCGGCGCTGACCCCAAGGAAGGCGTTAGTGTAGAAATCGGTGGCGAGCAAGTGGTCGTTGACCTCAAGGCCATCCTGGAATATGGCGCGCCGGCACCGGAAATCTTCAAAAAACTGCGTGAACACATCGGCCGTCAATTGGCTGTCATGACCGGCTTAGAACTCGTTGAATTAAACGTAGAAGTCACCGATGTCATGACCCGGGAAGAATTTGAACAGGCTGCTCAAAGCCGGTTCAACACCTATGACCAGGCCGGCCAACGGTTCATCAACCGGTATGAAGACGAATACAACGATCGTCGTGACCAATCCTACCGGAACAACCGTGGCTACAACGGCCCTCAACAAGGCTATCAACAGGGCTATGGCCGTCCGGCTCCCCAAGGCGGTTATCGCGGCAACTTCTAAGCTTATACACATGAGCGCCCTTAGGGGCGCTTTTTATCGTTCATGGTTCGCTTTCAAACAATCTTGCCCAGGTCCCGGCGCCTATTAAACCGGGGGCCTTCCGGGTACATGACATATATGAACCCACCGGCTTCTCCATATGAAAGGACGTGCTTTCATTGAGTAAAAAGAAAAAGCAAAATAAGAAGAATAAACGCCCCTACTACGATTTTTCCAGCCACCAGGGCCAGACCGCCAGAGGCCCGGTGAGCAGCAAGGACTATGCCGCCGACTATGGCCACAACCCCTATGATGCCTACGTCTCCGGCGATAGCGTCCCGCCCCTGGTCCATCGGACCCGCGGCGGCGAGCATGGGCGCCAGGGCCAGCAAAATGTCCCCCAAGGGCCGACCGGCCTCCGCCGGGGCAGCCTGGAAACCAGCCGGCAGATCCCGGTCCGCTATGGTGACTATGCCAGCGCCTACGGCCGGGAGTATACCGGGGCCACTGCCCCCTATGACCGGTATGTCCAGCCGGGCCAGGGCAGTTCCCAGGTCCCTAAAGCGCCCATGACCTACACCGGCGACTACCAGGGCAATGCCTATGACTGCTACTACGGCACCGGCCAGGACGATGGCTACTGCGATTGGCAGTTCGGCCAAGCCGGCCCGGCCGGTCCGCAAGGGCCCGGTATGTTCCAGGAAGCCCCCCACCGGGCCCCGGCCCATGCCGACGGCGACTACGGCGTCAACGCCTACGACTGCTACTATGGCACCGGCGGCGATGACGGTTACTGCGCTATCCACTACCAGGGCCCGACCGCCCAGAGCGGCCAGCCGGCCCAAGCTGGCTACCAGGCCCAAGGGCCCAAGGCGCCCATGACCTATACCGGCGACTACCAGGGCAATGCCTATGACTGCTACTACGGCACCGGCCAGGACGATGGCTACTGCGACTGGCAGTTTGGCCAAGCCGGCCCGGCCGGCCCCCAAGGGCCCGGCATGTTCCAGGAAGCCCCCCACCGGGCCCCGGCCCATGCCGACGGCGACTACGGCGCCAACGCCTACGACTGCTACTATGGCACCGGCGGCGATGACGGCTACTGCGCCATCAACTACCAGGGCCCGACCGCCCAGAGCGGCCGGCAGCCTCAAGCTGGTCAACAGGCCCAAGGGCCCAAGGCCCCCATGACCTATACCGGCGACTACCAGGGCAATGCCTATGACTGCTACTACGGCACCGGCCAGGACGATGGCTACTGCGACTGGCAGTTCGGCCAAGCCGGCCCGGCCGGCCCCCAAGGGCCCGGCATGTTCCAGGAAGCCCCCCACCGGGCCCCGGCCCATGCCGACGGCGACTACGGCGCCAACGCCTACGACTGCTACTATGGCACCGGCGGCGATGACGGCTACTGCGCCATCAACTACCAGGGCCCGACCGCCCAGAGCGCCCAGCAGCCTCAAGCTGACCAAGAGGCCCAACAGGCGCAACAAGCCCAGCCGGCTCAACCCGCCCAGGTAAGTGCCCCGGCTGCTGGCCAGCCGGCCGGCGACCAGGGCCAAGGCCAGTCTCGGACCTTCTCCCTGAGCCGGGAGGCCCTGCAGAAGGTCTTTGCCCAGGCCGTTGCAGATATTGACGGGCTCCTGGCCCTAGACGGGCACATGGCTAGCAGTGAGGCCGGTCAGGCAGCCGGCCAGGTTGACCTGAACCTCCAGGCAGTCCTCGCCTATGGGGCCAAGGGTAAGGAAGTTTTCCGGGCCCTGTCAGACAGCCTGGACGCCGCCCTCCAAGACCAGGCCGGTCTCAGCGTCCATACCTGCCATGTGGAAGTGGTCGATATTATGGTCAGGGAAGACTTTAATGACCGGTATCAGAGCCAGGCCCCGGACAAGCAAAAAGACCAGCGGGCCGAGAAAAAGGCCAAAGATAAGGATAAAGAATGAGGACCTTCAAATGATAAAGAAAAGCCACCTGCGCGCGCAGGTGGCTTTTCTGGTATCCGGTTCGTCCAGGCATAAAAAAATAGGCCCCCTAAGGGGCCCTAACAATAAATTATTCTTCGTCCCAGCTGATGCAGGAAACCGGGCAAATGTCGATGGCTTCTTGAGCCGTTGCTTTTTGATCTTCGGTCACTTCGTTTAAAGCTTCAGCTTTACCGTCAGCGTTCATGCTGAAAATTTCCGGAGCAACTGCTTCGCAGGAAGCGCAACCTAAGCATGCATCTTGATCTACCATTAACCACATAACTCTATCTCTCCTTTAAAAATACAAATATTGTGTCGTATCTCACCACTCAAAGTGTACTATAGATAAAAGGCCAATTCAAGGCAAAAAGCAGCCAAAAAGGGGCAAAATGCCTATCATAAGAAAAATATATAGGCAGCCTCGCTTACCGGCGCCGGTGGACCTTCTCCCGGCAGACGGCCCCGACAAAGCGGACCAAATTCAGGAGCCGGGGCAGGCGGCGCCAATCGGAAAAAATCCGCCAGGCCCATTCCAGCCGGAGCCTTTGGACCAGGTCCGGGGCCCGGCGGATCTGCCCGCTCATGACGTCAAAGGACCCCCCGACCCCGATCGCCACCGGCACAGCCAGGTCTTTTTGCCAGCGGCGGATAAAGCTTTCCTGGGCCGGGGCCCCAAGGCCCACCAGGAGGATATCCGGATGGGCGGCCTTAATATCGGCCAGGACCTCTTCCTCATGGCCCCTAAAGTAACCATGCCGGCTGCCGACCACCCGGACCCCCGGGTAGAGCCGGGCCATCCGGTCGGCGGCCGCCTGGGCCACCCCGGGCTTGCCGCCTAGAAAGTAAAGGGCCAGGTCCTTTTGGCCACTGATCCGGCAGAGGTCTTCCGCCAGGTCGATGCCGGTGACCCGCTCCGGCAGGCGGTCGCCTAAGAGCCGGGCCGCCAGCAGGATCCCGTTGCCGTCAGGGGTGACCAGGCCGGCGCTGTTGATCAGGTCCCGCAGGGCCGGGTCTTCCTTGGCCGCCAGGGCAATTTCCGGGTTGGCGGTAATGACCTGCAGGCTGGCCTGGTCTTGACAGGCCCTTATAATCTGATCCAGGGCTTCCGCCCGGGTCACCGAATCAATCCGGATACCGAATAATTCCATCCCTTATCCTCCTAAATTGAACTGATTTCAATGCCATAGTAGACCCGTTCGATGGTGCGGCGGACGTCGGCCGGGTCTAACAGGACGTAACTCACATTATTGATGTACTGGGGGTTGAGTTCGAAATGGTCTACCTGGACAGCGTCCGGCCCCATGCCGGCCATGTCCACCACCAGCTTCAGGCTGTCCAGGACCGAGAGGTCAGTGTCGACAGCCTGGTGGAGGGCCCAAGCCAGGCGGACAGCCTGCCAGGGCCACATCAGCCGGCACTCCTTGGCAAAGGCCGCCATAAATTCCTTTTGCCGGTCCATCCGGCCGATATCCCCCAGGCCATCATCCCGCCAGCGGACAAAGGCTAGGGCATCATGACCATTGAGCTTTTGCCGGCCGGCTTCCAGGTCAATCCCTTCTTCCGGCTTATACATCTTTTGGGGGACATCAATGGTGACCCCGCCGACGGCATTGACCATCTTCTCAAAGCCGGTGAAGTTGACCAGGACCGTATGGTCCGCCTTGGGGCCGATGAGGTCGGTGACCGTCTGCAAGAGGAGGTCTATCCCGCCATAGGCAAAGGCTGCATTGAGCTTGTCCTCGCCATGGCCGGGAATGGTGACCAGGGAGTCCCGGGGGAGGGAGACCAGGCTGATTTTTTTATCGACCGGTCGCATGACCATATAGAGCATGGTATCGCTCCGGGCCTGCTCGCCTTCCGTCCGTTCGTCATCGCCGACCAGGAGAAAGCTGGTATTCTTACCTGCCCGCTGGATGGCCTCGGCCTTCTGCTCGCTGGCCGGTAGGCTATCGATGGGGGCCGGCACCTGCCGGGCGGAGAAAAACCAAAAGGCGGCGAAGGCCGCGGCCAGGGCCAGGCAAATGACCAGAAGGGTCACCAGGCAGCCACAGCCCGGTGGGGCTTGGCGGTTTTTCTTAGGCGGGGTCGGCTGGGCCGGTGGGGGACCGGCCGGCCGCCGTTGGACCGGGGGCTGGCCGGCCACAGGCCGGTGCTGGACCGGTCTGGCCGGTTGGCGGCGAGGGGCAGGCCCCTGCCGGTGGGGCCGCCCGCCCTGGGACCGGTGCCGGGGCAGGCGGCGGGTATCGTCAACCGCCGGATGGTGATCCAGGCGGATGGTTTCATCTGAGCTTCGCATAGGAAAGCCTCCTTTACCGTATCAGTTTAGCAGAGGCCATGGACCACTGCAAGAACCCCGGCCATTATTTTAGGCCGGTTAGTAAGGCTTCCGCTTCTGGCCACCGGTAGAGGGTTGCCTGGGCCTGGGCCTTTAAGGCCTCGGCCTGGTCCGGGCCATGCCAGTCATCGATAAAGGCCCAGCCCTGGAAACCGGCATCCATGGCCACCTGGAGGGCAAAGAGGGAGTCCTCAATGACCAGGCACTGGGAAGGCGCCCGGCCGGCCGCCTTGGCGGCATAGCTGTAGAGGGCCGGGCTGTCCTTGCCCAGGCGGAGGTCATGGCCGCTAAAGATTCCGGCCAGAAGGGGGGCCAGGCCGGTCCGGTCCAAGAGGGGGCCGACCAGGCTCAAAGGGGTCAGGGTGACGCAATAGGCCGGCAGGCCAAGCTGGCTGGCCCTTTCCAAAAACTGCCGGGCGCCGGCCTTGGCCGGGGCCTCTGCCCGGTAAAAGTGGCTGAGCTGGTCCTCCCAGGCGGCAATAACGGCCTCAGGCCCGCAGCCCAGGCCATACCGGCTACAGATAAAGTAAGCGGCCTGGGCCATGCTGAAGGGGGCAATATCTTCTTTTAAGCTGGCTTCAGGCTTGAGTCCCCGGGCGATGAGGTCATCTTCGGCCAGGTGGGTCCAAATGGAGAGGGTATCGCAGAGGGTCCCGTCACAATCAATTAATAAGGCTGTCATCATAAGCTCCTTGTCCAAGATGTATTTTCTTATTTTACCACATAAGGAGACCGCCGCCATCAGGGGGATGGCGGCGGTCAAGGATTGCAATGTATGGTTGGTTGTTGTGCAACGAGGAAAGGGAGAGAAAACCTCGTCTTGGTTATTAGTATAAGGGATGGGCGTTAAGAAATCGTAACAAACTTGTGTAGAAAATAATAACATCTTGTTAAGCTTACATATAGGTCCCTTTCCTCTGGTTGTCTCTTGACAGGACGGACCGGCCGGATGTATAATAACTGTACTACCACAACTAGTACACCATTAACAGTGTCTAGCTGAATGACAAGCCAAAGAAAGGAGGCACGGGCATGATTCATATCGACCACCGGAGCCGGGTCCCGATTTATGAACAAATCCAGACCGGCTTTGAAGCCCTGGTCCTGGCTGGCGCCCTCAAGCGGGAAGACCAGCTGCCCAGTGTGCGGTCCCTGGCCAAGGACCTGGCCATCAACCCCAATACCATTGCCAAGGCCTACCAACTCATGGAAGTATCCGGCTTTATCTACTCCCTGCCGGGCCGGGGATCCTTTATCGCCCTGGACCGGGCGGCGCTCCAAGCCCGACGACGGCCGGAGGCCCTGGTCCGCTTTCAGGAAGCCGGTTTCCAGCTCAAAGAAGTCGGCGTGACAAAAGAAGAAGCCAGCCGGGAGCTGGCCCGCATTTATGCCCAGACAAGCGAAAGGAGGGCGGCAGATGATTCAGATTGACAAGTTAAGTAAGGCCTTTGGTGACCATACCGCCCTAAACAAGGTCACTAGCCAGATCCGGCCGGGCAGCATCTTTGGCCTGATTGGGTCTAATGGCAGCGGGAAGAGTACCTTTTTACGCCTCCTGGCCGGGGTCTACCGGGCAGATGAGGGCCGCTGTCTCTACAAGCAGGCGGATATTTTTGAAAACCCCACCGCCAAGGAGAATATCTTCTTTATCCCCGATGCCTTTTATATTCCCGGTGGGGCCAGCCTGAATGACCTGGCCCGGGACTACAGCCAGTACTACCCCAACTATGACCTGGCCCAGGTCCAGGACTTGGCCAAGCGCTTTCAGCTCAATCCAAGCGCCCGGCTGTCGACCTTCTCCAAGGGGATGCAGCGCCAGGCCCATATCATCCTGGCCCTGGCCGCCAATACCCCCTACATCCTCTGTGACGAAACCTTTGACGGCCTGGACCCGGTCAAGCGGCTCCTGGTTAAACGCATCCTGGCTGACCTCATTGCCGATGGCGACCGGTCGGTCATCATCACCTCCCACAACCTTCGGGAACTGGAGGACTTTTGTGACCACATCGCCTTCCTCCATGAGGGCCGGCTGGTCCTAGACCGGGAGATGGGCCAGCTCACCGACCAGCTCCACCACATCCAGTGTGCCTTTGACGAGCCCCTCGGGGCTGAAGCCTTTAAGGCCCTGGACCTGGTCAAGTTCAGCCAAAGGGGCCGGCTGGTTCAGTTTATCTGCCGGGGTGACCTGGCGACCGTTATGGCCCAGGTCCGGGCCCTGAACCCCCTCTACCTGGAACAGGTCCCCCTGACCTTGGAAGAAGTCTTTATAGCAGAAATGGAGGTGCAGGGTTATGACACCGAAATCGTCGCATTTTAGCTTTAGCCGGAGCCTGGGCCTTTATCTGAAGGCTTATTGGTGGCTGGGTCTCTTATCCGGCCTCTTCATGCTCCTGGCCGGTCCGGTCCTGGCCTACTTTAGCCTCTACAGCATCCGGTCGACCCTCCAGCTGGCTGACCGGGCGGGTGCCTACCGGCAGCTGACCGAGGGCGGTCTCTACCTGCCCGGCATGCTGGTGGCGGTTATGCTGGGCCTGGCCTTTGCCTTTATCTTCAGTGCCTACCAGCACGACCGGGTCCAGGTGGACTACCGCCATGCCCTGCCGGTCAAGCGGACCAGCTGGATGGTCCTCTATTCCACCGCCGGCCTCCTGATTTTTGCCGGGGTCCTCCTGGTTATGGGGGCGGCCAGCTATATCATTTGCCGGGCCTTCTACCCGGACATGTCCCTGGTCCTCCACCTCCGCTTTATGCTGGAAACCCTGATCTTTTACCTGGCCGCCTATGCAGTGACCCTCCTGGCCGGCCAATTGACCGGCAACATGGTCGGCCATGTGGGCATGGCCGCCCTCTTCCACCTGGGCCTGCCGACGGTGGCCCTGATCCTGACCTTATGGATGCAGATGGAGCTGGATACCTTTGTCAGTGTCGACTGGCTGGATAAGCTGGCCATGTGGTCCCTACCTACCCTCCTCCTGACTGGCCTGGATTATGGCGAAGGCGGGATTGCCCTCCTGCCCATGGGGACCCGGCTCTGGCTCCTGGCTGTCATTATCCTGGCCCTGGCCCTGTCCCTGGTCCTCTACCGGCGCCGGCCCTCTGAACGGAGCGGCTATACCTTTATTTACCCGGTGACCGAGTACCCGGTCAAGGGGCTGGTGGTCGTTGCCGGGACCCTCCTGGCCGGTCTCGCCTTCTACAGTATGACCGAAGACGCCGTCCCGGCCTTTATCGTGGGCCTCATTATAGGGGGCGTTATCCTCCACGTCATCTTGAGCCTCCTCTTCCACCGGAATGTCCACCAATTGCACCGGGGCCTCATCGCCACCGGGATTTGTATCCTGATTTCCTTTGGGATTTTCCAAGTCCTCCACCAGGATATCTTCGGCTTTGACGACTACCTGCCTGAAGATCAAGATGTCCGCCAGGTGATCGTGACCGATGCCAGCGGCAACCGGACCCTTATTGAAAACCCCAAGCAGGAAGTCCGCCTATCCGGGCCGCTCCTACCCCAGGGTCTGACCCTGGCCAAGAACCTCCAGGCCGGCTATGCCAAGGATGCCGACCGGGTCCAAGCGGGGCGTCTGGCAGAAGAAGCCCTGGAAGGGGGCCAGGTGACCTGGAAACTTGACAATGGCCAGACCATTGTCCGTCGTTACACCATGGACCGGCCCAGCTTAAATGAAGCCTATGCCCCGGTCTACGCCGATGACGCCTACCGGGCCCGGCTCTACAAGGACCTCTTTAGCGAGGACCTGCCCAAAAAGCTGGAAAGTCTTAGTCTCCAATATAAGCAGGTCCTCTACCATGGCGAGCCAAATGTCCGGGATACCTACACCACCAACCCGGTTGGCGGCCAACCGGTCTCCGGGGCCGAAATCATCACCGCCCTCAAAGAAGACCTGGCGGCCCGGCGGCAGTTCATCCGCCAAGAGCCACCTGTGGCCGAGCTCATCTTTGCACCTAGGCTGGAAGACGGGGGCAATTATGAAAAGCAATCTGCCTTCAATATGGAAATCCCCATCTACGCCGATGACCAGGCCCTTATGGCCCTCTTAAACCGGCTGACCCTTACCGGTCACCTGGATGGGCCCGAAGACCTGGCTGACCCCGGCCTGCAACCCGGCAGCCTCACCCTGCGGAAGGCCGTCGATGGCGAGGAAGTTCTCCAGGTCACTGACCCGGCTGCCATCCGGGACCTCTTGCCCTTTACGGTGCCGGAATACCTCATTGGCCCGGGCCTGGACTATAACAAGGCCTACACCCTGGACGGAGGGGGGCTCATCGATGTCCTCTATGTCTTACGGGGCCATGAACCCCAGGGCCTGGAAAAAGGTCAAAACTAACCAATCCAGCCTGACGGCATGAAAAATAGACCAAGACAAAAGAGACGCACCCGGTTGGATGCGTCTCTTTTGTCAGTCTATAGCGATTTAAGGGTTGGACAGGCTCTAATGGGACAGGCCCCTGACGGGCCCCTCTTTTTCCAGGATCCGGTGGACAAGATAGGTGAGGAGGGTAATCAAGAGGACCACCGGTAGGGTAATCCCGGTGACCGGGGCCATGCCCAGGACCACCCGGTAGATGATAAAGCCTAGGCACCAGATGATGAAGTTGACCCCACTGATGGCCTGGCGGACCTCCTTATGGTTTAAGAGGTAGTACTCGGCCAGTAAAATCCCCACCATGGGTGTGAAGCAGGACCCAATCAGGTAAAGGAAGGACTCATAAGAAGTCATGGGCACAAAGCAGGCCACCAGGGTTCCGATGGCCGTCCCCAGGAGGGCCAGGGGCTTTTCGGCGATCCTGGTATTGATGCTGCGGAAGCTGATGGCTGCCGATCGGGCATCTAAAAAGGTGGTGGTGACGGTGGAGAAGACGATAATCCCCAGGCCAATCACCCCAAAGCCCATCATTTGCATGAGCATGGATAAGTCCGTATAGCCGGTGCTGATGGCTGCCCCCATACCAATGGTGTACATCCAGCAGGACCCGATAAAGTAGCTGATATTGCTCACCGTATTGGACAAGACCGGTTTCTCCGCCCGGGAGGTATAGTCTGAAATGACCGGCAGCCAGGACAGGGGCATGGCCACGGCCAGCTCTACAGCGGCCCCAAAGCTGATGGCCTCAAAGGATTGGCTGGTGACCACATCGGTGGTCGCAATCCGGTAGCTTAAAAAGATACAGAGGGCGGCCAGACCCAGGACCACCAGGGAATTGACCCGCCCCAGGGAATGGGGGCCATACATGAGCCAGGCGGCAATGAGGAGGCCGATAAAGACACAGCCCCCAATGACACTGGCATCAGGCCGGCCAAAGAGGACATTGACGGCACTGGCCCCGCTGACAATCATGACCGCCGTCCAGCCGAGGAGCTGGAGGACATTGAGGACGGCGAAAAATAAGCCGCCCTTCTCACCAAAGGCAATCTTTAGGGTCTCCATGGCCGTCCGGCCCGTTTGGGCCCCGATCCGACCCACCAAAAAGAGCATGACGCCCCCAATCAGGTGGCCCAGCACAATGGCCAGGAGCCCCGTCTGCCAGCCCAGGGGGGCAAAGAGGGTCCCGGTAAAAATTTCAGCAATGCCGATGGCGGCCCCCAGCCATAGCATCCCATTTGTTGTCACAGAAGTACGTGTATCGTCGCTCATAATAGCCTCCTTTGATTTGACGACCAGGGTCGTCATTTGTTTTTAATTGTTCAAAACCAGTCCGCTTGTCTACCTTTTATCCAATAAACCCCGCTTTTCCAGGGCCTTTAAGAGGACCCCGGCAATGGCCGCTCCCACGAGGGAGGAGACAAAAAAGCTGGGCAAAAAGACGAAGAGGGTCATTTCCTTGCCCATGAGGGGCACAGCGATGAGGCCAGCTAAGATGGCCCCGAGAATGCCCGTCCCTAAAACTTCCCCACAGACGGTCAGGCTGATTTTTTTGAACCGCTGGTAGGCCAGGCCCGCCAGGAGGGCCCCAACCATACTGCCCGGAAAGGCGAAGATGGACCCCATGCCCGTCATATTCCGGATGACCGAGGTGACAAAGGCACAGGCCAGGGCATAGCCGGGGCCCAGCCAGACCGCTGCAATTACATTCATCAGGTGCTGGACCGGGGCCACCTTGGCCACCCCGATGGGAAAGACAATAAGGGCGTTGAAAATCACACTCAGGGCAATAAAAAAGCCAGCCGTTACCAATTTCCTTGTTCGATTCATCGGTTTCCTTCCTTTCTAAAATAAAAAGCGCCTACAAGCTGTAGGCGCTCAAAAAACAGTCATGTCACTTCCCTACGCTGGTCTCAGCCAGATCAGGTTCAAAGAGTGCTTTCTCAGTCTTTCTCAAGACGCCCCTAGTGTTGCTGTATAGTATAGCATACCTTATCTATTAAAGGCTAGCCCTGATGGCAAAATCCTCGGTCGAAAGTGACCGACCCCGGGCCGGTGGCCTGCTTGACGGTCTCTGAAATTGTGGCTAAAATGAGCCCAGGAGGGGATCAGATGGGAACAAGTGACAAGCAAGCCCTGGTCATGGGGACGGTTTACTGCGTCATCGGCGGTATCTGCTGGGGGATTTCCGGCACCACCGCCGAGTACCTCATGGCCCACAAGGGCCTCTCGGCCGATTGGATTTCTGTCCTACGCATGCTCCTGGGCGGGGGGATTATCCTCCTCTATGCCTTTAAGGGCCAGGGCCTGGGGATTTTTGCCCTTTGGCGGCACCTGCCCAGCGTCCTCCGGCTCCTGGCCTTCGGCTTTATCGGCATGAACCTGGCCCAGTATGCCTATGTCCTGGCCATTGAGGCCTCGAATGCCGGGACGGCCACCATGCTCCAGTACACCGGCCCCATCGGGGTCCTCCTCTACCAGTGCCTAATCGCCCGGCGCTGGCCGACGGGCCGGGAGCTGGCCGCCATTATCCTGGCGGTCACCGGGACCTTCTTTATTGCTACCCACGGGTCCATCGGTTCCCTATCCCTGTCGCCGGCGGCCCTCTTTTGGGGCCTCCTGGCCGCCCTGGGGCTCATTATTAACTTCATCACCTCTGAGCCCCTGATTCATCGCTGGGGGAATGCCACCGCCACCGGGAGTGCCCTGGTCCTGGCCGGCATCCTCCTGTCCCTAATGAAAAACCCCTGGCAGGCAGCAGTTAACTGGGACCTGGGCGTCTTCCTGGGCTGCCTGGTCCTGGTCCTGGTGGGGACCATCGGGGCCTTTATCATCTTTATGCAGGGCCTGGTCATGGTCGGATCGGTTCGGGCCTCAATGCTGGCCTCAACCGAGCCCCTTTCAGCGGCCATTTGCTCGGCGGTCTTCTTAGGGACGGTCTTTACGGACATGGATATTTTAGGCTTTGCCTGTATCATGGCTACCATCTTCCTCCTGGCCAAGTAGATAAAAGTTATTGTCAACCATTAAAAATAAAAAGGTTGACAATAGACCCGCCGCCGGCGTATACTAATGCCACTAAGGAGGGGTGGTAATGACTGCTCAAAAAATAAAAACAAGAGATATGACCTTCATAGCTGTGTTTGCAGCGGTACTGGCTGTATTATCCCAACTGGCGATTCCCATGCCGTCAGGGGTACCGATTACCCTGCAAACCTTTGCCCTGGCCCTTATCGGCTATACCCTGGGGGCCAAACGGGGGGCTATAGCGGTCCTGGTTTACTTATTATTAGGGGCTGTAGGTGTCCCGGTATTTGCCAACTTTAAAGCCGGAGCCGCCGCCCTCTTGGGGCCGACCGGGGGCTTCTTATGGGCCTTCTGGCTGGCTGCCTTATTCTGCGGCCTTAAAAGAGACGCCGGCCCCCTGCCGGCTCTGGCCAGCGGCTTTTTGGGCCTTTTGGTCCTTTACGCCGCCGGGGTCTTCCAATTCATCCTCTTGACCGGCAATGGCCTGGTCGAAGCGGTCCTCATGTGCGTGGCCCCCTTCGTCATTAAAGACGTCCTGAGCATTGTCCTGGGCTACTTCCTGGCCCAACAAATCCGTCGGCGCCTGCCCCTGTAAGCGGGCGGCCGGCGGCCAAAAATCGATAAGCCAGGAGGCGGGTGAGAAGGCCTTATCCTTCTCACCCGCCTTTTTTATGCCGACCGCTGGCGGTCCGTCACCAGGCGTCTACCTGCCGATTACCGGGTTCGGTTACATACAAAGAAAAAGTCCCTTCTCGTATTGAGGAGGGACTTTTAGCTATGGGATTTTAGGTCCTTGAGGGGCCTTGGTCTTATTTCATTTCAGCCTTGATGACTTCTGCCAACCGCTTAACCCCTTCGACGATCTTTTCTTCGTCCATGCAGGAGTAGTTGCAACGGAAGCAGTTTTCGCGGATATTGTCAGCGAAGAAGGCACCGCCCGGTACATAGGCGACCTTCTTGTCAATGGCCTTAACAGCCAGGTCACGGGCATTCATATAGTCCGGCAGTTCAACCCAGAGGAAGAGGCCCCCTTCAGGGTTGGTGAAGGTGACGCCTTCAGGGAAGTATTCCTTCATGGCGTCAACCATGACATTTTTACGTTTGCCGTAGACGTCGATGATCTTCTGGATATGGGCTTCCAGGTCATTGTCGTCCAGCCACTGGGCTAATTCCATCTGGGAGATGGTAGAGGTTTGGAGGTCGGCGCCCTGTTTGATTTTGTTGAACTTGTCTAAGATTTCAGGGGCGGCGCAGAACCAGCCTAAGCGGATCCCGGGGGAGAAGACCTTGGAGAAGGTCCCCATGAAGACGACCCGGCCTTCGGTATCCAGAGACTTCAGAGAAGGCTGGATTTCCCCTTCGAACCGTAATTCCCCGTAGGGGTTGTCTTCCAGGATGGCTACATCATACTTGTTGGCTAATTCGATGAGTTTTTCCCGGCGGTCCATGGTCCAGGTTTTGCCGGAGGGATTTTGGAAGTCGGAAATAACGTAGATGAATTTCACCCGGTCATTATTTTTGAGCCGGTCTTCCAGCTGGTCCATCTTCATGCCATTGTCGTCCAATTCAACTTCCAGGAAGGAGGGTTCATAGGCCTTGAAGGCGTTTAAGGCGCCCAGGTAGGTGGGGCTTTCGACGATGATTTGGTCACCGGGGTCGATAAAGGCCTTGGCCATAAAGTCTAAGCCCTGTTGGGACCCGGATAAAATCAGGAAGTCGTCCGGTTTCGCGTCTTTCACGCCAACCTTGTTCATCCGTTGGACGATGTGCTTGCGGAGGGGTTCATAGCCTTCAGTCGGGCCGTATTGGAGGGCCTGTTGGCCTCTTTCGTCTAAGACCTTATTGACAGCTTCCTTCCACTCCTTGACCGGGAAAAGCTCCGGGGCCGGGAGGCCACCTGCAAAAGAGATGATTTCCGGTTTAGCGGTCAGGGCTAAAAGTTCACGAATTTCCGATGCCTTCATGTTGTCCATGCGCTTTGCAAATTTAAGTGCCATAACGTTAAGACTCCTTTCAATCGTCTGTCGGACAGTATCTTTTATAAAAAGAGGCAAATGACTTTGCCTCTTTCCGATCTACAGTTAGGTGATTACTTGGTGCCTTCTTCGAAGTAAACCAGTTCGGTCATTTCCTGGTCAACCCGTTTACGCGGTAAGAAGCTGGCGATGACGGCTAAGACGATAACCGGGATGACCCAGGCTAAGCCGAAGCTGTCCAGGGGAATCCGGCTCTTGAAGGCCACTAAGCTGTCAATGAAGCTGGATTCAAAGCCGAAGCCGCCTTGCAAGGTCGCCAGGGCGTCGATGATAGAAATTAAGAAAGCGCCGATGATGCCGCCGGTGTAGGCGTTTTTGTTCGGGATAAACTTATCAAAGGCGGTAAAGATCAAGAGGACGATCAGGACCGGGTACATTAAATAGAGGACCGGTACAGCGGCGTTGATGATCCAGGTAACGCCCATGATGGAGACCAGGAAGGAGAAACCGGTGGTGACTAGGACCAGCATCCGGTAGCTTAATTTACCATTGGAGAGCTTATTGAAGTACTGGGCACAGGTGGTAACGAGCCCAACAGCCGTGGTCAGGCAGGCCAGGGAAACGGCTAAAGCCAAGAGGCCGGCACCGATGGGCCCCCAGCTGGTGGCCACGCCGGAGAAGATCTCTTGAACGATTTGGATCAGCATTTGCGGACGGGTAACATCTTCCGGGAAGGTCATGGTGCCGGAAGCGGAAGCACCGGCATAGAGCAGGCCGCCGTAAACAATGGCCAGGAGACCGGCAGCGATGATCCCACAGTAAATGGTTAGGTTCAGCTGGTCCTTTAAGGTGTTATAGCCCCGGCTGACGATAGAAGCTAAGGCCGTCCCGCAGAACATGGTAGCAGCCAAGGCGTCCAGGGTTTGGTAACCTTCAGTGAAACTGCCGGCAAAGTTGTAAACGTTTTCGCCAGTTAATTCAACAGGGGCACCAATGGGTCTAATAACAGCTAGAATAACGATGGAGAACAAGGTAATCATCAAAAAGGGTGTTAGGAACTTACCGATATAGTCAATAACTTTAGCACTGTTGATACAGAAGAAAATAACTAGGCCAAAGAAGACTAAGCTGGTAACAATCGGCGGCAGGTTGGGTGCAAACTGCATAACGCCGACTTCGTGGGTGGTGGCTGCGGTCCGTGGAATAGCGAAGCAGGGCCCAATGGCTAAGATAATAGCCACCCCAAGGACGATGGAGAAGCCCCGACCGACATACCGGCCCAGGGTCATGACGTTACCGCCGGATTTCATGGTAGAGTAGACCCCTAAGAAGGGTAAACCTACCCCGGTAAGAATAAAGCCAAATAAGTTGATGGGCCAGGCCGTCCCGGAGTTAAAGCCTAGGTAGGGCGGGAAGATTAAGTTCCCGGCGCCCAAGAACATGGCAAATAATGCAAAACCTACAATAATGACGTCTTTTGTTTTCTTGTTCATACAATTTCCCCTCTTTTCAGTGATATAGGCTGTGTTTGCCCATTGCCGGCATAGTTGCCTTATGACCTATAACAAGAAGCTGGGAGAGGCCTCTTAGAGATAGGTGTGTTATATAATAGCAAAAAGAATCGCGCCTGTCGAGCCTTTTAGCAAAAAGAGTTAACAATTGTCAAAATCTCGAGGGCGCGATCACTTTATCTGATTATATTCTAGGGTAGCACAGGAGGATTAGCAGGGAGAGAAGCCTTGGTCAGCCCACCATTCTTTCTTATGAATGTCATACTGGGTAGCAAATTGGTCTAAGTGCACTTGTTCCCACTTGATGAGTTCGTCAAAAACTTTTTTAGCCTTAGGATCATCGACTTTCTTTTTAGCATCTTCATAAAAGGCGATGGAGTCGCGTTCCATCTGCATACCAACGCTAAAGACAGAAAGAGCTAGGTTTAGGCTTTGTTTGTCCAATTTACCCCAGCTGTAAATTTCCGGGGAAGGAACATTAGCGCTTAAGGCTTCATCGACAGTAATATCGCCGCCGGCCACTTCATCGCTAAAGCGTTTCAGGTAGTCAATATGGGCCAGCTCTTCTTCAGCCAGCTTATTGAGGGCTTCTACAGCCTCAGGGGTGGTGTTTTGGGTAGCGGCCATCCGATAAAACTGGGCGCCTTCCACTTCATTTAAGATGGCCTGGTTGATAATATCTTTGATGTCAGTCATTTTGCCCCCTCCATTTCAGCATGCTGTTCTTGAACAGTTTTAATGCCAGCGTCCATGGCCCGACGGTTCATGTCAAAGAATTTAGCCTTCCGTTCACCAAAAACATGCATATAGGCATCCTTGACAGCTTCATCAGTAAGGAGCTTACTGTAGCCCAGGTAGGCCCCGAGCATAACCATGTTGGAAGCCTTGGTATTGCCGATATCATTCCGGGCAATATCCGTAACCGGGATGTAGAAGACCTTCACATCTGTCCGATCTACCTTGGTGTCAATTAAGGAGGAGTTGACGAAGATAACCCCGCCGGGGACAACAGTCGGTACAAATTTTTCTAAAGACGGTTTATTCATGGCAATGAGGACGCCGGGTGCCGTAACGTTTGGTGATCCCACCGGCTTGTCCGATAGGATGACCGAGCAGTTGGCTGCGCCCCCGCGCATTTCAGGGCCGTAAGACGGTAGGTAGGAGCATTCATAGTTATCTACCATGCCGCCATAGGTGAGCATCTGGCCAATGGCCATAACGCCCTGGCCACCAAAACCGGCACATAAGATACGTTCTTCCATATTATAAGCCCTCCCCGTTTCTTAAGTTGCCAAGCGGATAGTAAGGCATCATTTCTTCTTCCACCCGTTTTAGGGCATCCACAGGGGTTAAGCCCCAGTTGGTCGGGCAGGTAGACAGGACTTCAACAAGCCCGAAGCCGTTACCTTCCAGCTGGTTCTTGAAGCAGTTCATAATGGCCCGTTTAGCCTTACGGACATTGGCCGGGTTATTGACAGCGACCCGTTCAACAAACCGTGCCCCGTCAATGGTGGCCAGCATTTCAGCAATCCGGATCGGTTTCCCGCAGTGGGCCTGGTCGCGGCCCAGGGGGCTGGTCGTGGTGACCTGGCCCACTAAGGTGGTCGGGGCCATTTGTCCGCCGGTCATCCCATAAATCCCGTTATTGATAAAGATGGTGCTGAAGTGTTCGCCCCGGTGAGCGGCTTGAACGATTTCAGCCGTCCCGATGGAGGCCAAGTCCCCGTCCCCCTGGTAGGTGAAGACGAAGTTATCCGGGCGGGTTCTCTTAATGCCTGTGGCTACAGCCGGTGCCCGGCCGTGAGCGGCTTCGTGCATGTCGCAGTTAAAGTACTTGTAGGCTAAGACAGCGCAGCCAACCGGGGCCACACCGACAGCCTTTCCTAAGACGCCAAGTTCCACTAAGCATTCTGCAACCAGTTTGTGTACCACACCGTGGGTGCAGCCCGGGCAGTAGTGGAGGACGGCGTCAGTCAGACCCTTGCTTTTTTTATAGACAATGTTGTCTTGTGTCATCGTTGACATTATTTCGTCCCTCCCACAATCTTTTTGACCTCGTCGACAATTTCTTCGATAGACGGAATAGCCCCGCCCTGGCGACCGTAGAAGTGAACCGGCCATCTGCCGTTAGAAGCAATCTTGACGTCATCGAGCATTTGCCCGGTGTTCATTTCTACAACTAAGAGGTTCTTAGTTGTGTCATCAATTTCTTCAAAGGCTTGGAAGGGGTAAGGCCAAATGGAAATCGGGCGAATCAGGCCCACCTTAATGCCTTCGTCGGCCAGTTGCTGCATGGCAGACTTACAAATCCGGCTGACCGTCCCATAAGCGCAGAGGACGATTTCGGCCCCTTCCAGGTCCTGGGTTTCATAACGAACTTCATTTCTGGTGACTTCCGCATATTTTTCCTGTAAGTGTTTGTTGTGGGCTTCCAGGCCTTCAACGTCCAGGTAGAGGGAGTTGATGATGTTCGGTTCCCGTTTTTCTTCGGTACCGGTCGTTGCCCAGGGCTTTTCGATGGCCTTTTGGTCGCGGGTTTTAATGTCGACCGGTTCCATCATTTGCCCGAGCATCCCATCCCCGATGATCATAACCGGGTTCCGGTACTTATCGGCAATGTCGAAACTTTCGCCGATGAGGTCAACCATCTCCTGGAGGTTGGCCGGGGCGAAGGAGATCAGGCGATAGTCCCCGTTACCGCCGCCGCGGGTGGCAATATAGTAGTCAGTCTGGGAAGGCTGAATCCCACCGAGACCGGGGCCCCCACGCATCATGTTGATAATTAAGCAGGGGAGTTCGGCGCCTGCAATGTAGGAAATCCCTTCCTGCATGAGGGCCATCCCCGGGCTGGAGGAAGAGGTCATAACCCGCGCGCCGGCGCCGGCAGCCCCGTAAACCATATTAATAGAAGCCACTTCGGATTCCGCCTGCAGGTAAACCCCGCCGACCTTGGGTAGTTCCCGGGAGAAATACTCGGGCACTTCACTCTGAGGGGTGATTGGATAGCCGAAGAAGTATTTACAGCCAGCGGCAATGGCCGCAGCTGCCAAGGCTTCATTCCCTTTCATTAGTGTTTTTGCCATAATTTACCTCCTACTGAACTCTTTCAACAGTGATGATTGAGTCTGGGCACATGATTGCACAGCTGGCACAGGCGATGCACTTGTCCGGCTCGACACAAACGGCCGGGCTGTAGCCCTTGTCGTTGATGACGGACGTGTCCAGGGCTAAAATGCCCACGGGACATGATGCCACGCAGACGCCACACCCCTTGCACAGGTTAGAATCGAATGTGACCTTTCCTTTTGGTTTTGCCATTTGATTACCTCCAATTGCCTCTTGGCATATTTATAGCATCCAATCTGCGCGCATGAAAATCTTTAGAGGAAAGACCTCGCCATCTAAATTTTCAGGCAATTTATCGCAGATTTCAGAGCGACAAGCAATGTAACGAATGGGAATATCGTACTTATCCCGGATGGCCTCGCAAAGTTCCTGGCCATATAAGATATCCTGGACGGTTGTTTCCTTGAGCAGGTGGGTGGTATTGACCAGGGCACTGACCGGCATCCGGGCCAGACGGGCAATATCCTGCATAAAGACTTCAGTATCCTTCAGGTTACTCGTTTCAGGCCGGTGGCGGTTGACAACAAATAATAATTCCGCACTGCGCCCTTCCAGGACATCGCGGTAATACCCGAGCACACGTGCACCGACAGGGTTTCCACCTAAATCGACCACCACCTGGTAGGCTGCATCCTGGAGCGGCATCTGGATATTGGCGGCCAGGGCCGGTAAGTCGACCTGACTGCCCTTTACTGAACTGCCAAAGACCTGGATATCATGCGCTGCCAGCATATCTTCATACTCACGACTACGGAAATATAGGTTGACAATGTCCAAGTCCACGATGGCCACCTTTTGGTGGTCTTGACGGAGGCGGAGGGCATAATTCAGAGCAAACTCTGTTTTACCGCTGCCGTAATGACCGCTAATCAGGTGGATCCGTGCTTGACCTTGCTTATTTTCCATGGCGGTCCCCCTTTCAAGAGGTTGAATAATGCGATAATTTAGATATCTTTTACCTTTATAATATCTCAATTAAGGGCTTAAATCAACAATTGGTGAAGATGAAAAACAGGGAATACGTAAAACTCTCAGATAAAATGAATGCAAAGACATAAATAATATACAACGAATAGATATTATAATACAGTTTCCGGGAAAATTTAAACAAGTTTTTAAGGACCTGGTTCAGGGGTTCATAATATACAAAAAAAGTTAAGAAATAGCGGAAAAAAGTTATTTTTATCGGGGTTTAGGGGCCCCCTTGCCCCCGGATAGGGGTATTTTTGATCTGTAAAGGTATTGTATAACAATTATGAGAAAACTTGCACAATTACCCACACATAGACTAATTTAGCCAATAAAATAATAAATGTTTCATGCAAATAAGAACAAAAAAGGATATATAAGCAAAACTAATAGATGTGATTAAAGTCCTGACTGGCCGGTTAACATGACTTTGCTGAGTATGAAATAAGCGGTCTATAGCCGATTTTTAGGCCGAGCCCTTTTACGTATTAAAAGACTGGCGGCCCCGGACAATATATATTACCTTCCGCTTACATCTTCAAATGGATAGCCCCGCCCGATTGGGGGCCTTGTGAAAGAGCCTTGTCACCCCTGGCCTTATTTCATATAATAGAGTTATAACCTTTTGTAGAGGTCTTTTGTAGAAATGCTTTGAAGAAGCCTTAAAAAGGAGGGCGTCCAGTGTCTAAAATCAATACCAGTAAGCCAAAAGAGGTTATCATGAAGCCGGTTGGCATTATGGCCATCCTTCTGGTTTTACAGATTTTATTGATATTTGCAGGGTATTACCTCCTGCGCAGTTACCTGGAAGTTGCGACAGCTGTCTGGTATGCCCTGGCCATTAGCCTGGTCATTTACCTGCTGAATAAACATCAAAACCCGGCCTATCAAATCGCCTGGGTCATTATCATGTGTCTGATGCCCATCTTTGGGGGGCTCTTTTTCCTGGTCATCCAGCTCATCCCCGGGACCCGCCGCCTGGCGGAACGGGTGACCTGGCGGGTACGGGCTACGTCCAACTTCCTGCCCCAAAACAAGGCCGCCGTTGAAAGCCTGCGAGAGCACAGTGCCCGCTTTGCCGGCCTGGCCGACTATCTCTTTAAGGTTGGCGTCCACCCCACCTACACGGATACCCGGACCCGTTACTATCCCCTGGGGGACGATGCCTTCCCGGCCATGCTCGAGGACCTGGAAAAGGCGGAAGAGTACATCTTCATGGAGTTCTTCATCGTTGCGGAGGGAAAATTCTGGGATGCCCTCTTTGAGGTCTTGAAGCGTAAGGCTGCCGAGGGGGTCACCGTCCGCTTTATGTATGACGGGACCAATATGTTCTCCCTGCCCAAGGGCTTCCAGCGGAAGATCATTGATGCCGGTATCAACTGCCGGATTTTCTCCCCCCTCCAGCCGGTTTTTTCCACCTACCAGAACAACCGGGACCACCGGAAAATCCTGGTTATTGACGGCAAGGTCGGCTACACCGGGGGGATTAACCTGGCCGATGAGTACATCAATGAAAAAGAACGGTTCGGCCACTGGAAGGATACGGTCATCCGTTTGGAAGGGGATGCTGTCCAGTCCCTCCAGGCCATTTTCCTCCAGCTCTGGCATGTAGAAGAGGAGGACCGGACTGATTACGCCCGCTGGCTGGACCGGAAGCCCCACGTCCTGCCGGTCGATGAGCCCAACTGGGTCATCCCCTATGCGGACGCCCCGGAGGACGGGGCTATCCTGGCCCAGCATGTCTACATGCACATCCTGAACATGGCCACCCGCTATGTTCATATTATGACCCCTTATTTAATTTTGGACTATGAGATGGTCCAGGCCCTGATCTTTGCCGCTCGGCGGGGGGTAGACGTGGCCATCCTCATGCCCCATGTGCCGGACAAGAAGATTCCCTTTTACATTGCCCGCAGCTTTTATCCGGAGCTGATCCGCCATGGGGTCCGGATTTTAGAATACGAACCGGGTTTTGTCCACGCCAAGACCTTTGTCTCTGACGACTGCCTGGCGGTGGTAGGGACCATCAACCTGGACTACCGGTCCCTCTACCTCCACTTTGAAAACGGGGTCCTGGTCTATAACGATGAATTTGCTGCCCAGGTCGAGGCTGACTTCCAGGCTTCTGCCCAAGTCAGCCACCAGATGACCATCGATGACTACAATATGACCCCCTGGCACCACCGGGCCATTGGCCGGGTGATGCGGATTTTCGGGCCCCTCATGTAGAGGGCCGGGCCGCTGTTTACCGGGGATTATGCCGCCAGACCGCCTCAGGGCGGTCTTTTTTCTTTGCCTTGACTTTTACCGCCGCCGGCGTTATAACGGGGTGGAAGAAAGAAGGGAATAGCTAAAAATGAAAAAAGGAATCTTTTATATGCTGCTGGCAGCGCTCCTCTTCAGTTCGATGGAGATTGCCCTCAAGATGACGGGTACCAGCTACCAGCCCCTACAATTGAATGCCCTGCGCTTTTTAATCGGGGGGCTGATCCTCCTCCCCTTGGCCCACCGGCAGAATCGGGACCTGCCCCGCTGCCTGCCGCTCTGGGAGTATGCCTTTTACGGGCTCACGGGTTTTGTTTGTATTGTCCTCTCCATGACCGTTTACCTCCTGTCCATCCGTTATACGGATGCCTCGACAGTGGCGGTCATCTTCAGTTGTAATGCCTTTTTTGCGGTGCTCTTTTCCGCCGCCTTCCTCCGCCAGCCGGTGAGTCGGGCCACGAGCCTGGGCCTGGCCATTGCCTTTACCGGCCTCTTTATCCTCATGGACCCCCTCCACATGGGCGGGGACGCCCTGGGGATTTTCCTGGCCATCGGGTCGGCCATCCTCTTTGCCATTTATGCGGTCCTGGTCAAGCTGGGCCAGGGCAAGAGTGCCTACCATGGCCTCATTCCGACGGCCTACACCTTCCTCCTGGGGACCGCTGAGCTCTTAGTTCTCATGGGCCTGACCCACCTGGCCCCGGTGGGCGATTTTCTGACCGGCTTGGGCCTGGAGGCCTTCGTCAAGGTCCCCTTTTTCGCCGGCATCAGCCTGGCCGGCCTGCCCCTCCTGCTCTATATTTCTATCTTTGTCACCGGCCTCGGCTTTGCCGCCTATGGCCTGGCTATTGAGCATGGGTCGGTAACGGTGGCCTCCATTGCCTTCCTTATTAAGCCGGTCCTGGCCCCGGTTCTCTGCTACTTTATTTTAGGGGAAGAGGAGGGCCTCCTGGCCATCCTGGGGATTATCATCGTCGCCGTCGGTTCCCTGGTCATTACCCTGGAAAGTTTCCGGGCTGGCCGGTCGGCCACCCGGCGGACAAGCCTGGCCCGGGAAAAGGCCCTCGACTAAGACCGCTGCCTTTTAAAAGGCCCGGCTCCATGGGTAAGTAGTGAGCAAAGCCCCGACGTTTATCTTAGGAGGGATTGCTATGCAACAGTTTATCGTAGATGCCTTTACTGACCAGGTCTTTAAAGGGAACCCGGCGGCGGTTTGCCTGCCGGACCGGCCCCTGACCGATGAAACCATGTTAAACATCGCTGCTGAAAACAAGTTGTCCGAAACGGCCTTCCTGACCGAAGAAGCAGGCGGCTACCGCCTGCGCTGGTTCACCCCGGAAGCGGAAATAGACCTCTGCGGCCATGCCACCCTGGCCACTGCCTTTGTGGTCCTGACCATCCTGACTCCGGACAAGGATGAGGTGGCCTTTCAAACCCAAAGCGGGACCCTGACCGTCCGCCGGGAGGATGGCTTCTTCTGGATGGACTTTCCGGCCTATGACCTGACCGAGGTCCCGGTAACAGACCAGATGGCCGAGGCCCTGGGCGTCCGCCCGACCAAGGCCTACCTGGGTAGGGACCTCCTTTGCCGGCTGGACCGGGAAGAGGAGGTCCGCGACCTGATCCCGGACCAGGATAAACTGGCTGACCTGGACGGGCTCCTGGTCCATGTGACCGCCCGGGGAGAGGATTATGACATGGTCTCCCGGTCCTTCGGACCTAAGATTGGCATTGCGGAAGACCCGGTCTGCGGGTCCGGCCACTGCCATATTTTCCCCTACTGGGCCGGGGCCCTGGACCAAACGGCCTTCAAGGGCTACCAGGCCTCAGCCCGCGGTGGCGAAATCGATGGCCGCCTGGTCGGTGACCGGGTCCAGCTCGGTGGGCAGGCAGCCCTCTTTTCCCGAAGCGACATTTTCCTCCCGGATGATGAGCGTGACGAATAAAGCATCAAAAAAAACCGCCCTTCGGCTCAACTTGCCCAAGGGCGGGTTTTTTAATGGCCAAAACCGCCAGCTGCTGCATAGATGGCGCAGTCAGCGGATAGGTTCCCGATAAAGTAGCATAAGTCGCCGGGCTGGGCCTGCCGGTGGTCAAGGCTTTCCGGGCTGGCCCAGAGGGTGAGTCCGCCAAAAAAGGTATTCAGCTGGATGGCACAGGCGAAGGGGGCTCCGTTCAGGTGCAGGTCTTCTAGGTAGCGGACCTGGCCGCAGCCAACCACATAATTCTCCCGTCGGTCCACCCGGTCAGCGGCCCAGTGGGCCTCATGGTCAATGACATAGTCGCCGTCCTCGGTGGTGGTCCGGTTCATGGCAAAGGCCGGGGCCACAATGAGCCCGGGCATGACCGGGAGGCCATCGGTTTGGACCAGGGTCTTCAGGTATTCCTTCTCGGTCCGGAAGAGGTCCAGGGACTTGGCCAGGAGGCACATTTGGGCGGAAAAGGGTTCTATCTGGGCCTCCGGCGTCAGGACATGCCGGGTGGGCACATCCACCGGCAGGACCACCTGGACATGGGGGGTAAAGAGGCCCATGATCATGGTGGCCACATGGGCCTCGGGCAGGTCCTGGACAGCGGCATACTGGGGCAGGAGCTCCCAGACCGAGGGCCCGTTCATATGGGCGTGGTAGCTGGGCAGGGCCCCGCTGCCTTCCGGCCGGTAGATAATGATATCAATAAGGTCATGGGCCACCGGCAGGCTGACCAGGTCATACCGGCCCTGCCAGGCGGCCAGGCTGTGGTAGCGGTTGTCCGGGTACTGCCAGAGGGCCTCAAAGGCTGCCGGGTCGTGGTGGAGGTAGAAGGTGTCATCCCGCTTGCCCGGGAGCGAAGCGTTAAAGAGCTGGGGGTAAAATGCCATGGCGGTCTCCTTTCTGCCGGCCTTACTAGACGAGCGCCGCGCCAATAGGTATACTTAAGATAATCTTACACCACCGGGCCGGACCGGGCCATCTCTGTCCCGTCCCGGGCGGTGGCTTTATTATAAGGATACGGCAGCGAATATACAAGGGCCGGGTCAGGGATCCTCCCACCCGGCGACGATAAACCGGCCCGGGTGGCGGTGTGGCCGGAGGAGGTTACAATGAAAAAAACCGGAACAGCATGCTTGCTGGCCATCTTGCTCCTGACCAGCGCATGCCAGAACAGTCTCTACCGGGACGACCAGGTCTACATGGTCAACCGGGGGGAGACCAATAAAGACGAATTGGTGAGCGTCATTACCGCTGACGGGCCCCAGCCCTTTAAGGACGATGCCCTCTTAGGGGTGACGCCGGCCCCCAATGAAGTGCCTATTTATATAGATGAAAATGCCCAGGTCATGTGGCTCTTTCGGGCCGATTCCAACCCCATGGGCCTCGAATCCACCGGGATTCTGGCCCCGCCCACCGCCTGGGGTACCCTCTTTATAGAAGACCTCCAAACCGGGACCCGGTCTGTTTTAGACAGCTATGTGCCGGCCCCGGACCAGGTCCGGGTCAACCGGGCCACCGGCCGCCTCTACTGGCTGGCCGGCGGTCAGCTCTACACCGGAGACCTCCGCCGCAAGAGCCTGGATGGCCCGGCGGATATGACCAGCCCCACCCGGTTGGCTGACCTTTTCATTTCCCCCTCGGAATCCAGCAAGCTCTACATGACCCCCCAGGGCCGGGGCACCTTTGCCTATTACCCGGATACCGGCCGGAGCGTTCCCCTGTATGAAATGCAGGAGCGGATTTACGACATGGCCCCCCTGAGCAAGACCTACTTTTACGCCAACCAATGGCGGCAGGAAGAAAAGGACCTGGAAAAGGGCCTCTGGACTGTTATTGCCGATAACCGTCGGGAGGCAGTTCGGGTCCTGGGCCGGGGCAGCTACCTGGATGCCTATGGCACCGGCGTCCTCATCCTGGGCGACCAGCGCTTTGGCCTGACCCTGGTGACCGACTTCAATGCCCCGGAAAAGGCCCTTAAAATCACCGACCAATACGTCTACCAGGCCGGTTTTTTTGCCGATGGCGGCATTTATTGGATTGGGGATAACGGCATCCAGCAGGCTGCCAAGCCCGATAACGATGCCTACCTCTGCCATATCCTGGCCCCGGATGGCCACGAGCAGAAGCGGCTGACCCTATCCGGTGCCGGCCTCCTGGTCGACCCGACCGGCAAAAGGGCCCAGTGTGCCGGACCGGCCGCCGAACAGGTGGACCTGACCACCGGCAGCCTGGTTACCGAAAAAACCTGGCAGAGCCCCTGGCTCTACGCCCCCCTGGGCCTGGAAAAGGCCCTGGCCGATACCGTCCGCTACTTTGGTGACGGCCTCCTGGGCGACCCGGCGGCCCTGGCCAGCCTCCAGGACCTGGCCGGCACAGACCTGGTTAAGCAGACCATGGCCGACCAGTGCGATACCGACAAGCCCCTGGCGGCCAACCGTCACGTGGAAGGCAGTTGGGCAGAGGGGGTCATCAACCCGGTCTCCGGCCTGGCTGAAGGCAACCTCCAGCTGGTGGCCACAGACGATGCCGGCCGCAGTGAATGGCGGAAGGTTGCCATCCGCTACCAGCTCTTTGCCGGCCAGTGGCGGATCATCCGTTTCTCTGTCACAGACTAGGAGGGGACCATGGAGAAGTTTTTCAATTGGCTGGATGACCATGGCGGTCGACAGACCTGGGCCCTGGTCATCCTGGCCCTGGTGTTCGCCGGGGCCTGGTTTTGGCAGCAGGGCCCCACGCGCGAAGACCGCCTGCCGGTCGTTGCCGATAACGCCAAGCTCATCAAGACCGATCGCCCGGATGAATTTGAGGCCCTGGATGAGGACAAGGACAAGCCCACCGAGGCCACTGTCCACGTCAGCGGGGCCGTGGCCAAGCCCGGCGTCTACACCCTTTCGGCGGATGCCCGGGTCAATGACGCCATCCAAGTGGCCGGCGGCCCCCTGCCCGAGGCCGACCTGGATGCCCTTAACCTGGCCCAGCCCCTCATCGACGGGACCAAAATCGCCGTCCCCCGCCAGGGAGAAACGCCCCCGGCCCCGGCACCCGGTACCGTCGGCACCGGGTCAACCGGAGCCGGGGCGGTGAGCATCAACGCCGCCTCTGTGGAAGAATTGCAACAACTGCCCGGCGTCGGCCCGGCCAAGGCCCAGGCCATTGTGGCCTACCGGGAGGCCCATGGCGGCTTCCGGGCCCTGGAAGAATTAAAAGAAGTCTCCGGCATTGGCGAAAAAACCTACGAACGCCTGGCGGCTGATATCCAACTCTAGTACACTGACGACCCAGCATCGGGGGTGATAGCATGTGGCATCTGAAAAGGACCGGCGCCTGGCTGGCCCTGGCCTTTATCATCGGCCGCCTCCTGGTGGCCGGCGTCTACTGGCCCCTCCTGGCGGTCCCCCTCCTCCTTTGGGCCTGCCGACCGGCCCGGTGGGCCTTGCCCCTGGCCGTCATCATCGCCTTGGTCGGCGGCCTCTGGGGCCAGGGGGCGGTCGCCCTGCCCCCGGTGCCCCTGGATACCGGCCAGGAAGTCCTCCTGACCGCCCAGGTGGTCAAAAGCACCCCGACTCGCCAGCTGGTCCAAGTGGACCGGGTCGATGACCGGCCCCTGGATGACCCCTTCCGGGTCTCCCTCCGCCGGGCCTACGGGGATGAAGACCTTCTCCGCCGGGGCCAGCGGATCCGGGTGGCCGCCAGCCTGGAATCCCCCGGCCAAAGACGGGCCCCGGGCGGCTTTGATGAGGCCCAATACCTCCATGGTCAGGGGGCCTTTGCTGTGGCCCGGGCCAAGGAAGCGGTCCGGGCCCTGCCCCCGGCGGATACCCTGCCCGACCGGGTGACCCGGTATATGCAGACCAGCCTGGATGACCGGCTCTCCCCGGAAGGGGCCGCCCTGAGCCGGGCCATCCTCCTGGGGGAAACCGCCGGCCTCCACCCGGACTTTTACCACCGGGCCCAGCTCTTGGGCATGGTCCATGTCTTTGCGGTGAGCGGCCTCCATGTGGGGATGATTCTGGGCCTCATTATGGCCATCCTGCACCTTTTGCAAGTGGCCTCGCCCTGGGCCAAGCTCCTCCTGGCCGCCCCGCTTTTGATCGGCTATGCCCTCATGGTTGGGGCCCCGCCATCGGCCATCCGGGCGGTGGTCATGGCTATGGTAGCCCTTCTGGCCCTGGGCAGCTACCGCTATGGGGACCCGCCCAGCATCCTGGCCTATGCCGGCCTGGCCCTGGTCCTCATGGACCCCTTTTGCCTCTGGCAAATCGGCTTCCAGCTGTCCTTTACCGTAACCGCCGGCCTGCTCTTATTCATCCGGCCCCTTCAGCGCCTGCTGGCCCCCCTGCCACCGGCTTTAAGCAGTGCCCTGGCTGTGGCCCTGGCCGCCGAACTGGCCGGGGCGCCTCTCCTGGCCTATTACTTCAACCTCTGGACCCCCTTATCCGTCCTGGCCAATGTCCTCTTTGTGCCGATAGTCGGGGTCCTGGTGCCCCTGGTCCTTTTGGGCCTTTTAGCCGGCCCCCTCCTGCCGCCCTTATCCTTATTCCTATTTTGGCTGGCAGACCGGCTGGCAGCCCTCCTCATTTGGCTGGTCCAGGTCCCCGGGGCCTGGCTGGCCGACCGGCACGTGAACATCGGCGCCCCTGGCTTTAAGATGGTCCTTTTGGCCTACGCCTTGCTCATCCTGGGCTTGATTGTCAGCCACCGGCTCAAGGCCATCGACTGGCGCCACCGGGTCCTGGCCCTGGCCCTGCCGGCGGTTATGGTGGCCCTCCTCTGGGCCCCGGTCCGGGATGACCTCAGCTGCCTGGTCCTGGATGTGGGCCAGGGGTCCTGCGCCTTCTGGCAGAGCCCCGCTGGCACCCGGCTCCTTCTGGATACCGGCCCCGGCACCGATGGGGCAGCCGCCGCCATGCGGGCCCTGGGCGTCAACCGCCTGGACGGGGTCATCTTGAGCCATGGCGACAGCGACCACATCAATGGCCTGGCCCGGCTCCTCGATGACGTCCGGGTGGACCGGCTCTTTATCCCCGCGCCTTTAATGAAGGAAGAGGCCCTGCAAGCCCTGGCCCCCCGCCTGACTGATACGGCCCTGGTCCCGGTGGCCGACCGGGAAAGGCTCAGCCTCAAGGACCTGGCCCTCCGCCTGACCCTCCTGAATAGCGGCGAAGACGAGGCCAATGCCAACCAGCTCGCCGCCCACCTGGCAGACGGTCGCCTCTCCCTGGCCGCCCCCGGTGACAGCCCGGCCGATAGCCTGGCCCACTGGGACCGGCCCGCGGCCGATATCTTCCTGGTTCCCCACCATGGCAGCCGCTATAGCCTGGACCCGGCCGACCTCCGGGCCCACCGGCCCCAGCTGGCCTGCTGCAGCGCCGGCCCCCACAACCGCTACGGCCACCCCCATCCCCAGGTCCGGGCCGCCTACCGCCGAGCCGAGATCCCCTTTTACCTGACCGCCGAGGCCGGCAGCCTCTACATTTTCCGGATGCCGGAAGGCCTGGAAGTCCACACCCCCTATGCCTAAAAAGACCGGCCCCGGTCTTGCCTATGGATATTCTTATAAAAAAGCGGTATAATGATAAAAAAATCCAACCCTGTGTCAAGGAGTGATCGAATGAAGAAGAAGCTTGTAGCCCTATGGCTCCTGCTATCCCTTGTGGCCGGCATCCTGCCGCCGGCAGCCCATGCCGATGTCCTCAAAGAAGGCCTGCCTGAAGTGGCCGGGGCCTCTTACGTGGTCATGGACGGCGATAGCCATGAAGTCCTGTTTGGTAAAAAATACGACCAAACCTTTGACCCCCAAAGCCTGGTCCAAATGATGACCGCTGTCCTCATCATCGAAAAGGGCAACTTAAAAGATACCGTCACCGCCCCGGAAATGCCGGCCGCCATCAATTCCGGCAATACCGTCTTCTTGCGGAAAAATGAAGAATTCAAGCTCTCCCGGCTCCTGGAAGCCATCTTGGTCTACAATGCCAATGACGCCGCCTATGCCGCAGCTGTCCACATTGGCGGGTCCGAGGAAAAATTCCTGGCCATGATGAATGCCCGGGCCAAGGAACTGGGCATGAACAGCACCGAATTCAAGAGTGTTTACGGTGGCGCCAAGGGGCAAAAGAGTACCGCCCACGACATGGCCCTCCTGGCCGCCAAGGCCTCCAGCCTGAAAAAATACGTCGAATACACCCTCAAGCCCACCATGAACTGGAATGGCGAAATGTTCGCCCATGACAATATCCCCAATGCCAATGGCTTCCAACAAATCATGGAAGACGGCATTGGCCTCAAACTCTCCAATGAAAAGGGCAGCAAGGAAGACAAGCTCCACCTGGCTGCCAGCTATACCCATGGCGGCCGGACCGTCATTGCTGTCGTAGCCGGTGCCGAAAGCGAAGCGGGCCTTTATGTCGATATCGAAAACCTGCTCACCTTCGGCATGGAAAACACCAAGAGCATGAAGCTCATCAGCAAGGACACCCCCCTGGCCACCCTGACCCTGGCCGGTGACCAGAAACTCCGGGTCGCCGCCCAAAAGGACGTCAGCGTCACCACCGTCTCCAGCAACAGCCTCCGACCGGATGTCGCCACCGTCCTCAATAAAATCGACCTCCCCATCAAAAAAGGGGACGTCGTCGGGGAAGCCAAGGTCGGTGAGGGGAGCAAGGCCACCGGCGTCCCTCTGGTCGCCCTGGATGACGTGAAAAAACCCTTCGACTGGTGGAAGTGCCTGGCCATTGTCCTATTATTAGCCCTTTTGGCCCTGGTCATTATCCGCCTCTACGCCCTGAGCCGCCGGCGGCCCAACCCGCCCAGCCAACCCAAGAGACCCAAGCAGGGACAAAAACGCCGGCCCCCGACCCGGGCCCTGAAAAGTGCCCAGCCGGCCCAGCCCAGCCTGCCTCACAACCCCTCCCAGGGGTCTGACCGGGGCCGGCGCGGCCTGGAAGACCGGGTGCGGAAGGAGCAAAACCGCCGCACCACCTACACCATCCACCGGGAATACCCGGGTGATGACCGATGAAGGCCCTCGCTGTCTTCTACGGTGACGACGCTTACGCCTTAGACACAGGCATTGACAACTATATCCAAGGGGCGCTCCCGGCAGAGGTGCGCCCCTTTAATTTTGAAACCCTGGGCCCGGATACCGGGGCCGCCGCCGTCATCCTAGCCGCCGCCACCCTGCCCTTTGCCGCCGACCGGCGGCTGACCTTGGTCAAAAACCCCGCCTTTGCCCTGGAAAAGCGCCCCGGCGGCCACCTGACCGAGGACCAAAAGGCCCTCTTGGCCTACCTGGATAACCCCAACCCGGTCCATGGCCTCATCTTCCGCCTGGAAACCGACGCCGCCCCCGGCAAGTTCCTCAAAGCCCTGGCCGAAAAAGCCGACTGGCACGACTGCACCAAACCCAAGCCCGATAGCCTCCACCGGGCCGCCCGGGACCGCCTCAAAGCCGTCGGCAAAAGCCTGGACTACGAGGCCGATGCCCTCCTTTTCCAGGCCGCCCGGGGCTGGACCGCCGCCACCCTCCAGGCCGAGCTGGACAAGGTTCTTCTCTATTACGTCGACAAGGACAAGCTTACCGCCCAGGACCTGGCCCGGGTCTTTTCCAAAAGCGTCCAGACCACCATCTTTACCCTCCTGGATGCCGCCATGACCGGCCAAACCGCCCAGGCCCTGGCCGCCTATGACGACCTCCTGGCCACCGGCGAAATGAAGTCCGCCCCCCAGGTCCTGGCCCGGCTCATCGACTCCACCCGGACCCTCCTGGCTGTCCAGGGCCTGCAGAGCGAGCACCGCACCCAGGCCGACATGGCCAAACGCCTGGGCAAGCACCCCTTCGTCATCAAAAAATCCCTGAGCCAGGCCCGGGGCATCCCCACCGACCTCTTAGTCGACCGGCTCAGCTACCTCCTGGACCAGGACATCCGGGCCAAGACCCTGACCGGCCTCGATGAAGAATCCCTCGTCCGGGAAACCCTTATCGCCATCACCAGCCGGCCAAGTGACCGAAAAAAATAGACCGGTCCCTTATGCCTGCAAACTTTTTCTTGTAGTCATAGCTTTCAAATGATATAATGAGGATTGTTACAATAAATGGTTCATGGCATCGGGCAAGCCCATGCTATTTGTAACCCAAGGCAAGGGAGGTGTTTTGCATGGCAAATCTTAAATCCGCTAAAAAACGTGCTAAAGTGGCTGACGTTCGCCGGGTGCGCAACAACAGCAAACTGACTGCTATGCGTACCGCGATCAAGAATTTTGACAAAGCCGTTGAAGCTCAAGATAAAGAGGCCGCTAAGGAAGCCATGGCCATTGCTGTCAAACGCATTGACCAAATCGGCTCCAAAGGGCTTTTACACAAAAACAACGTGGCCAACAAAAAATCCAGAATCGCAAAAGCTTTTAACAACATGGCGTAATCACGCTTGCTGTGCCACCTGTCGGTGGCTTTTTTTATAGCAGGCCTTAGCCTGCCGTCCCATGCCCATCAACTAGGTGAACCCTGAGGAGGAAAGAGATGTCAGACGATAAATACCGGCCCCATACCCAAATCCCGCCTGATGCGTCCGCATCCCAGGCTGAGGACCCGCGAGACGTCTCCCGGGCACCGGGGGCCATAGATGAAGAAGACCCATCCGAAGTCTATTTTACCGATAGCCCCCTGGACGAAAGCTTATTAGATGAAGGCGACGACTACGCCCCCACAGACGACCTGGATACCCCGGCCGACCCCTATCTGGAAGAGGCCCTGGCAGCCGATGACACGCCCGACCAGCCGGCCAGCCACCGCGACATCATCGCCGACGGCAGCCGGCCCCTAACGGAAAAACTCTCCGCCCTGGCCGATGAACTCATCGATGCCCCCAGCCCCCTCCTGCGTAAAGACAGCGTCATCATCGACCGGGCCTCAACCCTAGCCCTGGTCGAAGAGCTCCTGGCCTACTGCGAGTCTGAAGGCCCCGCTGCCGATGACAACCTCATGGACGCCCTTACCGCCGATGGCCACAAGGATGAGACCTACAAACCCCTACGCCGGGTCAAAGCCCGGGCCCAAGTCGTCATCGCCGAAGCCACCGTTCAAGCGGACAATATTGTTAACGATGCCCGCGTCCTGTCCAAGGAGCTCCTCCAGGATACCGAAGAGCAAATCAAAGCCCGCTACGATGAAGTCGACGCCGATATTAAAAGCAAGCTGGACGGGGCCCAAATCCTATCCCAACAGCGGCTCACCGAAGCCCGCACCGCCCTAACCAGCTCCCGCCAGCAGGCTGTTGATATCTTAAACCGCTACATGGATAAGGCCGAAGATGACTACCAGGGCTACTGGGTCCGGGCCGAAAAAACCCTCCAGGCCGCTCTGGAACAGTCCGACCTTGTCCTAGCCAAGGTCACCGACATCTTCGAGCGGGAAATGGACGTCATCAGCAAAGACCTGCAAACCATTGATGATATCTTAGAAGAACTTCAAATGAACCGGCCCAGATAAATCATCCGCCCATCGCCCAGCGATGGGCTTTTTCATGCCCTTTTTAAGCCGGGCTCTTTTCAGCGGTCCTGTGGCCTGCTATAATATAAAATGAACAACGTTCATTTTATGAAACTGCCGGCCCTAATGGAGGAATGCCCATGAACCGCCCCATTACATCTAAAGAAGCCCTCTTGACCACCGCCCGGGCCCTCACCGCCCAAGACGGTCTCTTAAAGTTGACCGTCAGAAAACTGGCCGGCGCCGCCGGCGTTTCCATCGGCACCGTCTACAACTACTTTCCTTCTAAAGAAGCCCTTATTGAAGCCGTCATCCGGTCCGTCTGGCTCCAAGTCTTCCATGGTCAAAACCAGCAGCAGCCTCAAGCCTTCCTGCCGGCCCTGGCCTGGGTCTACAGTCGGATGCAGGCTGCCCAGGCCCGGTACCCCGACCTCATGGCCGCCCATGACCACCGGACCATCATGGCCACCAGCCCCGGCCTTCAGGCCATGCACGCCCACATCCAAGCCGCCCTGGTCCGGACCCTGGAAGCCGACCCCCACTGGCCCGCCACCGCCGCCAAGACAGGCCTATCCCCGGACCAAGTCGTCCACTTTGCCCTGACCCACCTCAAATACGCCGCCAGTGACCACCGCGCTGATTGCCGGGACCTCCTGGCCATCCTGGCCGCCCTTTTAGAAAAGGAGGATCCCCATGCGTCCAGCCTTTACTAACCAGCAACTCCTCTTTATCGCCGGCCTGGTCTGGCTCATTGCCGGCCTAAATGTTCTTCGCATCGGCCTTAGGGCCTTTCCCGGCTATCTCAACTGCCCGGACGGCCTCCTGACCCTGGCCATCTTCTACGCCTTTATCCACTTTGTCTTTGGGCCCCTGGTCCGCAAAAACACCGCCCGTATTACCGCCTACCCAACCCTCCAGCCCTTTTACCGCTTCCTAGACCGTAAAGGCTTCATCGTCATGACCCTCATGATCAGCCTGGGCATTAGCCTCCGCCAGCTCCAGCTCCTACCGGATGTCTGCATCGCCGTCTTCTACAGCGGCCTGGGTGCCGCCCTCAGCCTGGCCGGCCTGCTCTTCTTCCGCCAGTACCGGCTAACCGGCCGGCAAGCCAAACCCTACTAAGCTAGACCCGCCTATCGCCCGGCGATAGGCTTTTTTTACAAAAAAGCAAAAAAGACCAGAAAAGCAGTTGACAGTCCTTGGGGACCG
>NZ_JBJUVG010000007.1:0-99865 GCF_046097595.1 Peptococcus simiae | reverse complement strand
GGGGACACCTGGGTAATCACCTTATCGGCCTTCCTCTGTGGCCTGGGCTTTTACCCCCGGGTCTTCCTGGTGGGCCTGGCTCTGGCCTTGACCCAAGCCCTCCTGGACAGCCTTTGGGTCGGTGCCTTAAGCAGGCGGCCCATCCCCCTCGTCACCTGGCTGAACATCGGCTTGGCCCTATCCCTGGTCATTTGGCCGAGGGCCCTGGACCAGTGGCTCTAGGCCGCCAGGGCTTGACTGGTCTTCTGGGCGGCCAGGTAGAGCTTGTCGCCGTCACTTTCCAGGGCAAGGTGGCCACTCCTTTCAGTGGTATAGACCTCTGCCCCCATTTGCTGCCAGCGCTTAATGACCAAGTTATCCGGATGGTTATAGCTATTTTCCCCTACTGAGATGATGGCTACATTCGGAGCTGCTGCCTGGACAAAGGCCGGCGAGCTGGAGGTCGCACTGCCATGGTGGCCCACTTTGACCACTGTAGACCGGATTTTATGGCCATAGCGGTCCACAATGGCCCGCTCCTCTCCTTTTTCAGCATCTCCGGTAAATAAAAAACTGTGCTGCCCATAGCGGAGGCGGAGGACAATACTGGCCGCATTGCCTTGGCTTTCCTGGGCATTTTCAGGGCCGAGGACATCACAAACCACCTGGTCCGTCAGCTGGAAAAAATCTCCCGCCTGCAGGGGTTGCGGCGACAAGCCTTGGACCCGGGCCGCTGACAGAAAGGCGGAATAGACCCGGCTGTCCTCTTGGCCATTGCTGTAAAGCCGGCCCACCGGGTATTTATTTAAGATGTTCACCAGGCCGCCGATATGGTCATCATGGGCATGGGTGCCTACCATGGCCTCAAGCTTTTTAACCCCATAGACGGCCATGACCTGATCAACGGTTTTAAAGGCTCCGGGGACGCCACCATCAATTAGCATGGCTGTCCCATCGGGGGCAATAATCAGGGCACTATCCCCCTGGCCAACATCAATAAAGATCACCTTCAAAATACCGTCCGCCGGTGCCGGCTCATGAAAACCCGCCGGTGCACAGCCGGTGACCAAGAGAATGATTAAGGTCCATAGTGTAATGAGTCTTTTCACGCACTGCTCCTCCTATCACGACACTATAGCCCATTATACAAAAAAAATAGCCCGGCATAAATGCCGGGCTAGGGAATATATATTATTTGCGGCCAGGATAAGCTTTTAAGCCTTCTTCTAAGACTTTCATAGCTTTTTCAAGTTCCGGCACTTCTAAGATGTAGGCAATACGGGCTTCGTCTTTGCCTAAACCTTCAGTGGCATAGAACCCTTCCAGCGGCGCCATCATAACGGTTTCACCGTTGTAGTCAAATTCGGTCAGCATCCAAATAATGAATTTTTCAGCATCGTCGACCGGGAATTTAACAGCAACATAGAAGGCACCCTTCGGTTCTTCACAAACAACCCCATCCATTTTCTTGAGGGCGTTGTAAACGGTGTCACGACGTTTACGGTACTCATCGTTGACTTCTTTGAAGTAGCTGGTCGGGGTCCGATATAATTCGGTTGCCCCAATCATTTCCATGGTCGGTACGCAGAGACGGCCTTGGCAAAGTTTCATGATGCTGGCCATGAAGTCTTTGTTTTTGCAAGCCAGGCTCCCAATCCGAGCGCCACAAGCGCTGTAACGTTTGGAAACGGAGTCAACGATGACCACGCGGTCAGCGGCATCAGGGTAGTTACCGAAACTCTTGTATTCAGAATCGTCATAGACGAATTCACGATAAACTTCGTCAGCGACGATGAAGAGGTCTTTTTCTTTAGCGATATCGACGATCATTTGAACTTCTTCCGGGGTGTAAACGACACCGGTCGGGTTCCCAGGGTTATTTAAGATAAAGGCCCGGGTCTTGTCATCGATAACCTTTTCAATTTCTTCTTTGGCCGGCAGGTGGAAACCATTTTCCGCCTTAGTGGTGATCCCTTTCACTTCAACGTTAACAGCTGCAGAGAAACCGTTGTAGTTGGTGTAGAAGGGCTCTGCGACGATAATGTTATCACCCGGGTCACATAAGGCAATGATTGAAAAGAGCAAGGCTTCACTGCCACCGTTGGTGATGATGATTTCATCTGTAGCGAAGTCCATATCGTAGGTTTTATAGTAGTCTTGAATAGCTTCAATCAGTTTTGGGTCCCCAGCGGAATCTGCATAAGCCAAAACTTCCAAGTCCACATTTCGAATGGCTTCAAAAAAACCTTTCGGCGTTTTGATGTCCGGTTGGCCGATGTTGAGCGGATAGACTTTTTTACCAGCCTTCCGAGCCTCATTGGCATAAGGCACTAAGCGACGAATAGGTGAAGCTTGCATTCCTGATGCGCGACGTGACATTTCCATATTTGTCTCACTCCATTTCAAAATGTAAACAATACAATTAATTTGTAATTGCTTTAATTGTCAGTATCATCATATCATAATGAATATTAAAATTCCATGTTTTTACAGAAATACTTATTTGCAAAAAAAGGCTGCGGCCATCTCAGCCCTGCTCAATAGCGGGCCTGGTGTGGTCGCAGCCTATTATTATAATTTCTAATAGCTCAGCTGACGCTCATTCATGATATAGGCGAGCATTTTATCTGCGTCAACAATATAGACCCGTCGTCCTTCTGTGACGATGATCCCTTCTTCCCGCAGGGCCCGCATCATTTTTGAAATCGTCACCTTATGGACGCCGAGCTTCTGGGATAAACGAATAAAGCTGGAGTAGTCCGGATGAACGCGGCGGCGACCATCTTCTGCCAGGTAGGAGTTGAAATAGAGCAATTTACATAATTGGTTGGGTACCCGGCCTTCCTGGCGGGCCGCAAAGAGCCAGCTGATCTGCCGCTGTTTGTCAATGCTAATGGCCAAAAGCTGCTTGAGCATAACCGGGTCCTTGCTGAAATAATCCATAGCAATATCAACCGGTATCCGGTAGGCGCAAGTCGGCTCGGTTGCAATAAAGTTGCACTCGCTCTTTTGGTCACTGGAGAACATCGCCAGGACCCCGACCAAGGCGTCATAAAAGGACCCAAAGGCCATTTTGAAGTCAAAAAAGACTTCGTTGCCACCTTCCGTTTGGGCCCCCCTATAACAGCGCCCGGTTTCTAAATAGTAAATGGACTCAACAAGCTCCCCCTGCTTGATGATGTAATCGCCACGGTAAAAAGTCAACCTTTTCACCCCAGGGCGATTTAATAAATCTTCCATTCCCCTCTTCCTCCTTTAATTAAATAAATGATGTTAATAAACGACTTTAAAATTATCGCTGTTTTTCGCTTCAATAACGGGATTTTGAATAATATACTCCACAATAAGGTCGGCCATATCGACCTGGATATCCTGGATGACCTTATCCTTGTTATACATGGGATAGTCCCCCCCACCAATGGCCCGGTAATTATTCATCACTATCTTGAGGGGCTGGTCCGGCTGAACCGGCTCGCCGTGATAATCCAGGCGGGTAATCCGGTCGCCAACAGGTTTCCGGATATCCATGGTGTAGTCAATCCCCGAGTACATGTCATAGTTGTAATACTGGATAAAGGGTTTGGCAAAGGCATCACTAATGCCCAGAGACCCATCGTCATTGACCTTGTAAAAAGCGGCACACCGCTCCAGGGCCTGCTTTAGGTCAACACCTGATATTTCAAGTACTGCTAAAGTATTGGCATAAACATAGTTATTGACGATATTGCGCACCGTTACCGTTTCCGGTAAGCCGGCAGACTGGGCGTTAAAGATAGCTGTACAGGAGATATCCACCCCTGCCACCTTCATTTGTAGCCGGTTCACAAAGTCCACATAAGGATGCATCCGGCTGCGCGCCAGGATGGGGTCACTAATGGTCATATCCCCCTTGACCTTGCCAATGGGTTGGTCTAGCCACTCATCGACCTCTTGGGCCAGAGGGGCTATTGCCGTCATAATTTCTTCATTAGCGTTGACTTGGCCGCTGTTCAAAAGGCTGACATCATGACAGGCTACCCGGTAATTGCCCGGGCCATTCCCCTCGATACAGAGGTGGATCAGGCCCAGGGCCTCACCCCGCCAGCCTGGCATAATATATGGCACATCCTTATAAATCCCCTGCATTTGTCGATGCTGGTGGCCAGTGATGAGGGCGTCAATGCCCTCCACTTCTTCAATTAACCGGCAGGCAACATTTTCCCCGGCCTGCAGGCTAATGGATTCGCCGGTTTGGGGGTCTCGTTCAAAACCGCCATGGTAGGCGACAATGATAATATCTGCTTTTTCTTTAAGCTGTGGCAGCCATTCTTGAGCAGTTGCCACCGGGTCTGTGAACAAAAGGCCTTCAATATGGGCACTCTTCTCCCAGCGTGGCACAAATTCCGTCACCAGACCCAAAACCCCGATTCGCACCTCCTGACGTTCTAAGACCGTGTACGGCGGAAAGGCCGGTTTACCACTGGTCTCATCAATGATATTGGCGCAAATAAAGGGAAAGGTGGCTTCCTTAATCCCTTCGTCTAAAAAGTCGCGACCAAAGTTAAACTCATGATTGCCGATAATGGCTACATCACAAGCCATCTGGTTAAGGCAGCGGATAATCTCCCGCGGTCCCCTTTCCGCATGATACAGGGCTAAGTATTGGGCCAGAGCCGACCCTTGAATCAGGTCACCATTATCAATATAAATAACATTTTCATGTTGTTTGCGTACGGATTCAATGACACCGGCTGCCTTCGCCAGCCCTAGGTTGGTCGATTTGTTATCAGCCAGGTAGTCGGTCGGCCCAATATAACCATGAATATCACTGGTCGCAAAAATATAAAGATCCATCTGCACCACCTTTTCTACTCATAATACTTTAAAATTTGCGCCTATGCTTAACTTTACGGTAATTAACACAGAATGTCCAGCTTTTTGCTAGATATTCATCGGCGGTTCTGCATAAGCGGCTAAATTCCCAAACTTGGTAAACTCTTTTTGGAAAGACAGGGCCACTGACCCAGTCGCCCCGTTTCTGTGTTTGGCAATGATAATATCCGCAATGCCCTGGCGCTCGGTCTCTTCCGGAAAGTAGTACTCCTCTCGGTAGATAAAGAGGACCAGGTCGGCATCCTGCTCCAGAGACCCGGATTCCCGCAAGTGAGACAGGGCCGGCCGCTTGTCCTGGGTCGCTTCAACAGACCGGGAAAGCTGGGATAGGGCGATGACTGGTACATCCAATTCCCGGGCCAGGGCCTTCAACGACCGGGATATTTCCGACACCTCTTGCTGGCGGTTTTCTGTCTTCCCACTTCCCCCCATGAGTTGCAGATAATCAATGATGATAAGGCCCAGGTCCGGGTGCTCTGCCTGCAGCCGACGCGACTTGGCCCGGAGCTCCCGAATACTAATGGCCGGGGTATCATCGATATAAATCGGCGCCTCTGCCAGGGGAGCAATGACCGAGACCAGGGGCCCCCAGTCTTCTTCCGGCAGTGACCCGGTCCGCAAGTAAGACTGGTCCACCTGGGCTGTCGCTGAAATCAACCGCTGGACCAGCTGTTCCTTACTCATTTCCAGAGAGAAGATGGCCACCGGCACCCCCTTTTCGCCCATGGCGGCATTAGAGGCCATGTTCAAGCAGAGGGCCGTTTTACCCATGGCCGGTCTGGCTGCAATAATAATAAAGTCACTTTTTTGCCAGCCGGAGGTGATGTGGTCCAAGTCTGTAAAGCCGGACGGGGTCCCTGTTAATTCATCTTTTTGCTGGGATAATTTCTCCAGCCGCTCTAAATTCGCATCAACAATTTCCCCGATGGGCACCAGCCCCCCCCGGGACCGGTCTTGAGAAATATCCAAGACGATTTTTTCTGCTTCATCTAAAATTTCTTCAACCGGGTCAGAATCCTCAAAGGACCGGTCTGAAATATGCCGGCTGGCATGAATCAGCTTACGCAGCACGCTCTTCTCACGAATAATTTTCGCATATTCATTGCAGTGGTAGACAGAGCCAATGGCCCCAGCCACCTGTGCCACCCGCTTGAGGCCTCCGGCTTTTTCCAAGAGGTCCATCTTCCGCAAGCGTTCGGTTACAGTAACCAGGTCAATCGGCTCAGCGGCTTCGTTCATTTCCACCATCACCCGGAACATAATCGCATTTTCGGGGATATAGAAGTCTTCTTCTTTTATGATTTGCACCACTTCATGAATGCTGTCTCGGTCACGAAACATAGCAGCTAAAACAGCGTTTTCAGCCTCTTCACTGTGTGGCGGCATTTTATCAGCCCAGTCGCTCATATGCTTGCCTCCTTTGAGTATGGTCATTATAGCATACCTCTCTACTTTTAGGTTTAATGACTTTTAAGACTTCCTAAAAGGATTGAAGAATGCAGTCTGTTGTAAACCGGGCGCTTGTGCTACAATAATGGAAATCAATAAGAGGAGGGCTTACATGCAGTTTCGTTTTCTACACAACAACATCAATGTCACTCATTTAGAAAATTCGATGGCATTCTATGAAAAAACCCTTGGCTTACAAGAAGTCCGCCGGATAGAAGCAGAAGATGGCAGCTATATCATTGTTTATTTAGGTGATGGCGTGAGCCGGCACCAGTTGGAGCTCACCTGGCTCAGAGACCATCCCCAACCCTATGACCTAGGCGAAAATGAATTCCACCTGGCCTTTGAAGTCGAAGACTTTGCCCGGGCTTATGTCTTCCACAAGCACTTGGACTGTATCGTATTTGAAAACCCGGCGATGGGCATCTATTTCATTGCAGATCCGGATGGCTACTGGATTGAAATTTTACCCGTCAACCATGGTCAAGAAGACCAAGAAAACTAAGACTTGAAAGGAGCGTATGACATGGCCTTCATTTACGACGAACCCTCTCATACATTTAGTGAATACTTATTGTTACCCGGCTATTCCTCTGCAGAACATACCCCGAATAACGTGTCCCTAAAAACCCCCCTGGCCCGCTACAAAAAAGGGGAAAGCTCGAAACTGTCTATTAACGTCCCCCTGACATCTGCCGTTATGCAGGCGGTTTCCAACGACACCCTGGCCATTGCCCTTGCCCAGGAAGGCGGGATTTCTTTTATTTTCGGGTCCCAGCCCATTGAAAGCCAGGCGGAAATGGTCCGCCGAGTCAAAAAACACAAGGCCGGCTTCGTCACCAGTGATTCCAACGTTCGCCCGGAAGATACCTTGGCAGACGTTCTGGCCTTAAGAGCCAAAACCGACCACTCCACCATGGCCGTAACCGAGGACGGGAGTCCTAATGGAAAGCTCCTGGGTCTGGTCACCAGCCGGGACTACCGCCTATCCCGGACCCCCAAAACCACCCCGGTCAAAGACTTTATGACCCCCTTTAAGGACCTGATTGTCGGTGATGAGACCACTACCCTACCGGAAGCCAATGACCTGATTTGGGAACATAAGTTGAACCAGCTGCCCATCATCGACAAGGCTGGCAACCTCCTCTACTTAATCTTCCGTAAGGACTATGACACCAATAAGGATAACCCCCTCGAACTCTTAGATGACCGCAAGCGGTATGTCTGTGGCGCCGGTATCAACACCCGCGACTATGAAGACCGGGTCCCGGCCCTAATCGAAGCCGGGGTCGACGCCCTGGTCATTGACTCCTCTGAAGGCTATAGCGAATGGCAGGCCCGGACCCTGGCCTGGGTTCGGGATACCTACGGCGACGATGTTATCATCGGGGCCGGCAATGTCGTCGATGAAGAGGGCTTCCGCTTTCTCGCTGAAGCCGGCGCTGACTTTGTAAAAGTCGGTATCGGCGGCGGCTCCATCTGTATCACCCGGGAGCAAAAGGGGATTGGCCGCGGCCAGGCAACGGCTGTCATTGAAGTGGCCAAGGCCCGACAAAAATACTTCGAGGAAACAGGCATCTACATCCCCATCTGCTCTGACGGCGGGATTGTCTACGACTACCATATCACCCTAGCCCTAGCCATGGGTGCGGACTTCGTCATGCTGGGCCGCTACTTTGCCCGCTTTGACGAAAGCCCCTCCAACAAGGTCCATATTGGCAACAGCTACATGAAGGAGTACTGGGGCGAAGGGTCTGCCCGGGCCCGGAACTGGCAACGGTATGATATGGGCGGCGACAGCAAGCTCTCCTTTGAAGAAGGCGTTGATTCCTACGTGCCCTACGCCGGGGCCCTCAAGGACAACGTCCAACTGTCTTTAAGCAAAATCCGTTCAACCATGTGCAACTGTGGCGCCCTGTCGATTGCTGAACTGCAAGACAAGGCCAAACTGACCCTGGTCAGCTCCACCTCTATTGTCGAAGGCGGGGCCCATGATGTCACCTTACGCAATGCCGACATGGATGGGTCCAACCACCTATAAAAGTGCATATAAAAAGGAAGGCAGTCAGCTGCCTTCCTTTTTTATTGGTCACTTTTTCTCATCATATAAGTCGATGGCGCCAGCCCGGTAGAGGGTGCTGTCCACCCATATCGCCGCCTGCCAGGTCCCCCTTTTATCCTCCAGGGGAATCCGCCAGGTGACCGGGCGTTCCGGTCCCTCGTTCAAGGAATACTTCCATTCACAGCCATAGGGCCAGCGGTTGGTCTGCAAATAGTACCAATCGGTCTGCTCCTCTTGGCTCAGGCGCAAGGCCACTGCCTCACCTTGGAAAAAAGTGCCCTTGATGTAAAGGCTATCGCCCCATTGCAGGAGCTCGCCCTGAACATCTTCCAGCCCTTTCTCTTCTGCCTCAACCGGCAGGTCAATATCTACCTGCATGACCGGCGCCCAGTCCCCCAGGCGGCCGATTGCCGGGGTATTGCCGGCTTTGAGCCGGTCTGGGGCAATCAGGCTAGCGGCTGCTGTCGCTGCATCCAGCCGGTAGCTGAAAATGCTCTCTCCGCGGTCCGTTAAAAGGTAGCCTTCGCTGGCTACAGGGGCCCCCTCGATGGCCCGGTAAAGGGCCGGCGGGGTATTGTCCCGGGCTGTGGCCCCTAGGTGCAGGTGCAGCTGGTCCTCGTACCGGCCCAGGCTATTTAAAACCGGGGCCGGCAAGGGGCTCTGCCAAAGGACCGTTTCCCTACCGGCTGCAATCTCCAGCAGCTGGGCAGGGCCTGCCGGGTCTCCCTTCCCGCCGGGAAAGCGGTTGGACAGGAGGTGCCAGGCCCGATCCCCAGCAGCCAGGGCCCCGGCCGGCTGCCGGTAGGCCGCAAGGGGGATCACTTGGCAAAAGGCCGGCAGGTCCAGGTATTTGACCAGGCGGTCCTCACAGTAAATCTGCCGGCATTTAGCGGTTACCGGGTCCAGGCCAAAGGTCATATTGATGGCCGCAGCGCTGACCCAGACCAGGCCCTCTGCCGAATCATAATGGAGGGCGGAGAGCTGGATGGGGTCGGTTCCCCGTTGGCCGGGCAGTCGGGGCATTTTTCCCAAGAGGGTTTTGGCCTGCCAGAAAAGCTGGGCCTCCCCTTGGTCATCCAGGACCCAGAGGCTATCCCGAACGGTGCCGGCATGGGGGTCTCCACTGATGACCAGGAGGCGGCCATCGGTCAATTCGACCAGATCTTCAGCAAAGCCAGCGCCAAACCGCCATTCTTTGTAGACATAGCCCAGGGGGTCCAACTCCCAGATGGCTGTGCCACCGTGAGGCGGCGCCGGATTGAGCGGGGCCCCGGTCAAGAGGTGGCCCCGCCGATTGACCTTGAGCACATGGCTACAGGGCGCCTTTAAGTGCCAGCGGACCCGACCCCGGTCATCATAGGCGACAGGCCCGGTTTCCCCATCGGCAAAGACCAGGCAAAGGAGGTCCGCCAGCTGGCCTTCACAGGTCAGATCAGCTAGGGAAGGGGCCGGCAGGTCAATGGTAAAGGTATGACTTTGGCCATCCCGGTCCTTAAGGGTCACCTGGTTTTCTTCACCGGCGACCAGCCCCCACAGGCCAACCAGGTGGAGACTGCTTTTCTCTGTCACCCAACTGTATTCATTGACTTGTACGATAAAGGACTGGGGCCAGTCTGTGTGAAAGCAAATAACAGCGGTCAAAGGGGACTGGCCAAAGGGGTCAATGACGACCTGGCCCTCACTAAGGGCGTGCCGCTTAGCCAAGGCCTGTAGGGCCAGCCGCTTGTCTGCCTGGTCGGCAAAAGGAGAGGGCAGGTACTTAAACATGCTCAAGCATGCCCCAGGAGGCTGAGAACGCTCAGGTTAAAGTTCTTTAAAATCGTCTCGGCTTCATCCGGCGTCATATCGCCTTTTTTAGCCCGCTCCAAGGCCTCCTGCCCCTGCTTATAGGCCGCCTGAAAAGCCTGCCAGCCTTCAGGGCTGTAGTCTTTTTCCTCGAAGGCCGTGGTGCCAGCCATGAGCCGCTGGAGCTTCACCAGGGCCCGGACTTCCCGGTCTTCTTCCTGGATATGGCGAACGAGGTCACCCAGGAGGTAGGACCGGTTATTGGCGGTAACCATGGCCTTGTAGGGCAGGTCAATGGCCTTTTCCCGTAAACCATCCAGGAGTTTATCCAGCACTTCATCGCTGATATCCATCAGCATAAAGGCCACATCCGGTGCATCTTCCGGTTCTTTATTCAGCTGTCCCTGACCATTGTCCAGGAGCTCCTGGACTGTCAAGAGCAGGTCCCCGGGGCTCAGTTGCCGCCAGGGTTCATCCAGGGCATTCAGCAGGTTCATCAGGTCAAGCCGGGCCTCATCGGCCAGGGCATCCATATTGTACATCCAGATCATAGGTCCTCCTTAAGGGCGAATATAAGCATAACCGGCAGCCTGTTTTTGAGCCATTTCAATAATGGCCGCCTCTACCACCTGCACGCCGGGCAATAACTGGTCAGGGTCGATGTCTTGCCCGGTCAGGGCATTTTGGCAGGCCAGGACAGCAACGCCCTCTTGCATATAGCCCTGGAGCTCTTCAGCGAAGCCCTGGTCCTTGGCCCCTGCAGTGGTTAAGCCACGCACCGCCTGGGCATTGACCACAATCTCTATCTGGCCACTGAGACCATGGGCATCAAAATACTTGAGCGTATTATAGACATTCCCCAAACAGGTCCCAAAGCGGTCTAATTCATCAACATGAAAAATAATATCCACTTGTCACCCTCCTATACTTAATCACAACTCACAAATAACCAGGCATCCCCTCGGCTGATGGTAACAGTCGCCTCAGGGCCGACAAATTCATTGCTGATCAATAAACTTTGCCCACAGGGGACCTGAGCCGAATCGAGCCCATAGTATAAGCCGGTTAAGCTGAGTTCGACGCCTTCATCGGAAGTCGGCACCAGGCTTAACTGATGGTTTGAAGCCGGCACCTGGTAGCTGTGGCCGGCAATATACCGCATGGCATTTTTTTCATCCCACATCACAACGGACTGCCCCTGCCGGCCGTAGCCGGTCACTAAAAAATAGTTGGCTGTACTGTGGTCCCACCGGCTCCCGGTCCCGCCCAAGACCAGGACCTCCTGGTAGTCATGCTGGAAAAGCCATTCCAGGGCGGCCTGGGTGTCGGTAAAATCCTTCTCAACCGGTAAAATAATCGATTCACAATCCCGGTCCTTGAGCTGGGCCAGGACCTCAGGTGCCAGGGAATCCATGTCGCCTACAATCATATCCGGCCACAGGCCCAGGCGGACCAGGCTGGCAGCCCCACTATCGGCACACATGGTAAAGGCGGCTGCGGCCTGGCCCTGGGCGATGAGGGCCCGACTGGGGCTGGCCCCACCGGTAATAAGGAGGGCCCGCCGGTCGACAGCCCTATCTAAAAGACGGTCTGACAGGCTAATCATTTGCGAACCATCTTTACATCAATAATCCGGTCGCCATAGTCAACAATGAGCCCCTTATAGGGGCCGGGAGTGGCATCCAGATCGTAAATGAGGTGCCGGCGGAAGGCCTCATCCCGGCCTTGGGGCTTAAATTCAGCAACCACAGCGGTATGGGGTCCAAGGGGCAGGTCAGTCAATAAAAAGTCTGCCTTTTCACCGGGGGCCAGGCCCAGGTGGTCAAGGGTTTGGTCGGTCCCGTTGGTCCCGACGCTTATATCAAACGCTTCCTTTGTTGCATTGGTCAGCGTCAAAGTCATTTCCTGGGCTCCTTCTTGGATCTTTTTACGGCCCAGGCCCAGACCGGCCAGGACCAGGAAGGCCAAGAAGACAAGTCTTTTGTTTTTCATACTCATTCCTCCTGCTTGCATGATAGCACAGGCCCCGGAGCGGTGCAATCTGTATATTTGCAGCCGCTCCTTCTCATGATATACTGTATATAACTGTATTTTTCCTGTTAAGGAGGGCGCCTATGCGTGCAGCAATATTTGATATGGATGGAACCCTGGTTGATTCGATGCCCTATTGGCGGCAGCACCTCAGGGACCTGTTGGCTGAAAACGGGGTCGACTACGGCCCGCAGATGGACCGGATCGTCAATAGTCAGGGGGCCTTTGACCTCCTCATGGAGGCTGTCAAACCCAACCACCCGGACATCAGCCGGTCTGAAGTCATCGCCATCTACCAGGGCCGGATGCTGGAAGACTATCAGACCAGGATTCAGCCTAAAGAAAAGGCCCTGGCCTACCTTTCCAGCCTAAGAAAAGCCAATATTCCCTGCTGCATCGCCACCGCCACCCCTCGCTACCTATTTGAAGATATGCTCGTCCGGACGGGTTTAGCAGAGTGGATTGACTTTTCCATTACGGTGCCGGAAATTGGCAAGGGCAAGGGCCAGCCGGATATTTTCCTCTATTGTGCCGACCGGTATGGGCTTCCACCCCAGTCCTGCGTGGTGTTTGAGGATACCTTAAAGGCCCTGCGGACAGCTGCCCAGGCCCAGTTTTATACCGTCGGCATCGCCGATCCGGCAGCCGTTGGTGATGAAGAAGCCATCGAGGCCACTGCCGACCGCTACATCCACTCTTTCCAGGCCCTTTTGGACCAGCCCCTGGACTTCGGAGGCAAAAAAAATGGATAAGCCCGCCATCCACAGCCTCTATTACGCCATGGATATAGCCGAAGACCTCCAGTCCTTCAGCTATATCCAAAAGGAAAATGTCATGGACCAGATGGACCGGTACAATTTTGCCGCCGGCAACTGGGCCCCAACCCTGGAGGAGCTGAAAGGCAAGGCCTTTGCCATCCTCCTCTTTTTAACCGGTGAAGACGAGGCCACCGTCTCCCAAATGATTTTTGACGCAGAAAAAAACGACTGAAAGTTTTCAGTCGTTTTTTTACTGGGCAATAATAACGGCCCGCATGCCCATCAGGAGGTAGTTCCTTAAGAAGAGCCAGAGGGGCATGTCCCGTTGGCCATTTTGCGGGTCAGACAGGTGGACCGTCCCCCAGCTAATGCCGTCTAAAACAGCCACATGTAAGTTTTCATAGGGCTGGTAGATCTCTTCGCCGAGCTGCCAAACCGTCCCCGGCTGTTTACGGGGGATTTTATCATCAACGGTAATCCAAACCAAAACCGGCTCACCCCGCTGCAGGTGAAAGCCCAGCCGCCAGGGATCTGTAAAGCGAGGGGCCTTGACCTTTAAGGGCATCTGCTGGGCGGTGAAGTGGCGCTCGGCAGCCCTGGCGATAACAGCCGGGTAGGCATAGTAGCCATTGCCGTAAGGGTCACCGACATAGGCATCATGGGGGTCGGTGGTGCCAATGGGCCCCTTGTCCAGGTAGTTGTCAATAATGGTCGGCCCGCCAACCGGCACCATATAATAGGCCGATACCATCGATAAGGAAACCGCCTCACAGCCGTTGGGCATGCCCGGCAGTTGGCTTTCATACGGCACCTCTACACTGGCAGGCCGGAGGGCCAAGCCGGTAGCGACCAGCAGGAAGACCAGGAGAAAGCGAAAAAGCCATTTCATGTGCACTACTCCTTTCGACTCACTTACAAGGATATCCCCGGACTTTTCCCGCTTTTGATGACAGGTGTTTCAAATCCGGAGGATTTATTGTATAATCTGACACAGAACATATAAGGAGGAAAGTTATGTCTCAAGACAGTCGCGCCGGCCGGATAGCCATGGGATTTCTATCTAAAATCTGGCACCTCGTTGCCGGCTTACTGATTATCGGCCTACTCATTATCATTGGCTTTATCGGCACCAATATATATGTCCTGGCCCAGAATACCGATAATCTCTGGTTAACCAATGATTTAGCCAACAAGCAGGCAGATATTATCCTGGTTCTGGGGGCCGGTTTAGATGAGAATGGCAAGCCCAGCCCCATGCTCGCAGAACGGTTGGATACTGCAGCTGAATTATATCGCAATAAAGCCGGTAAAACAATATTGCTATCCGGCGACACCGACCAAAACTACTACGATGAAACCAAGGCCATGCATGCCTATCTCAAGGAAGCAGGCATTCCTGAAGACGTCATGGATATTGACCCGGACGGGACCAATACCTATAACTCCGTAACCCGGACCAAGAATAAGTTCAATGCTGAAAAAGTCATCATCGTCAGCCAGCAATACCACCTTTATCGGGCTCTGAATATTGCAGATACCATTGGCCTGAAGGCCTATGGCGTCCCCGCCGACCAACACCCCTGGGAGGGGCGTGAACTTTATGAAGGCCGCGAATTCTGGGCTCGGATTAAGGATGTCCTGCAAAGCCATAGTGAAAACTGGCCCCTGCTCATTAAAGATGGCCTCAATGCCGCGATTGATTGGTCCGGCAAGCACATCAACCGCTTATTTTAATAAGGACCTATCCTAAAAATGGACCTATAGCCTAGCTATAGGTCCATTTTTTATACAAAGTAACCTAAAATCCCGCAAACAAACATCCCCGGCAGGAGATTGGCCGTCTTAAACTCTTTGATGCCCGCCACAGAAAAGCCAATGGCTACAATCAGCAGACCCCCGGAAGAGGACATATAGGCAATGACCTGGTCATTTAAGATGGGCTCTAAAACCCCAGCTAAAAGGGTCAATCCCCCTTGGTAAATAAGTATTGCTGCACCGGAAAAGACCACGCCCACCCCCAGGGTGGAGGCCAGAACAATCGACATAATCCCATCCAGAGTGGACTTGACGAATAAAACGTCATAATTATGGTTGACCCCGGCCTCAAAGGCCCCGACAATGGCCATGGCCCCGATACAAAAAATCAAGGAAGCCGACACAAAGCCATCGACAAAGTTAGAATCCTGGACTCGCAGGGCCTTTTTAATATGGCCACCCAGGGCATTAAGCCGGTCATCGAGCTTGAGCAGGGTCCCAATCAAAGCCCCCAGGCAGAGGCCCACGACCAGGACCACATCATTCGGCGACTTAAGGGCCATTTTCAAGCCAATCATAATAACGACCAAGCCATTGACCTGCATAATTAAGTTACGGACCTCTGCCGGAAGGCCGCGCTTTAGCAGTAAGCCTGCAAAGGCGCCTAAGACAATGGCAAGGACATTCACAAGAGTACCCAGCATATATTTTTCTCCTCTACTCACTTATCAGATCAGGTAAAGCCTAATCCCCTTCCACTGGTTCTACCACCCCGGCTTGCATTTCTTTCGCTGCCAACCGGTCCTGCCATTCTCGGTAAGAATAGGGGCAGCCGCAGTAGGACTGCCGGTAAATATCTTCAGCCTTACAGAACTGGATGCTTTTCTGATAGCCCCCGCCCTTCTTAAAGTCATTGGGCAAATGAGGAATCCCCACTTCTTCGGCAATCTCTTCCCCTATTTCATTGATTTTTTCAGCATTCTTATAGGGGCTGATGGAAAGGGTTGAGGCAAAGTAGTCTGCGCCGGCGGCCTTAGCCGCCTCTGCTGCCGCCCTTAAGCGGAAAGCATAGCAATGAAAGCAGCGCTCACTGCCCTCGCCTAAGTGGGTGTAGCCGGCCACCGCCTGATTAAACCGGTCCACATCGTAGCTGCCCACTTCTAACTTAATCCCGTAGTCTCTTGGCAAGTGGGCGATGACCTTTTCCTGGTAGGCCAGCCTTTTATCGAATTCTGCCCGCGGTACAATATTGGGATTATCAAAAAAAACAGTGATATCAAAAAAGGGCCCAAGATAGTCTAAAATCGCTGACGAACAGGGGCCACAACAAGAGTGCAGGTATAGAGAGGGGCGTTTTTCCTTAAGGTCCCGAATAATCCGCTCCAGTTCCTTGGAAAATTGCCGCCGTTTGCCTGCTGCCTTCATACCTAATCACCATACCTTAAGTCTTTAACCATGAGGACATGAGGACAGTCCTCTTCGACAAAGCCCGGCCCCTCCTGCCGGTAGCCGCATTTTTCATAAAAGCCCTGGGCCTGGGCCTGGGCGTGTAAGGCCACCCGCTTGCCCCCCTGGGCATAAATCAGGGCCTCAGCCAGAGCCATGACCCGTTTACCTGCACCGGTCTTCCGCGCCGTCTTTAAGACCGCTACCCGGCCGATTCGATAGGTCTCCGGGTCATCCGGATCCACAAAGATCCGGGCGGTCCCTACCGGTGTCTGGTCTTCATAGGTCACAACATGCAGGGCCTGATCATCGACTTCATCAAACTCCTCGACAAAGCCTTGCTCATCTACAAAAACCGTCTGCCGGATGGCTTTTGCCTCGGCCGGCAGGCCCACTTGTACAATTACCATAACTTTCGCTCCCCCTCCAAGTCTCGCTTCCACTTTTCCCTACAGGTTACGCTATCCGCCTTTTCCTTGTCAAGGCATTTCCCTTTATACCAACCTTTGAAAAGACTTTTCAGAAAACATTTTCCATGCTATACTGACTTTATGCTTTGATGAAAGGATGATCGATATGCCCCACGATTTACATTACGATGAGCTGCGCAGTCAAATAAAAGGCCTCATTGATTATGTACGTCAAAATAATGCCATAGAGCCCTCTGTCTTCGAAAAATACAATGTCAAACGGGGCCTCCGGAATAAAAATGGCACCGGGGTGCTTGTTGGTATGACCCGGATTTCAGACGTCAATGGGTATACCATTGAAGACGGGAAAAAAATACCAATCAAAGGGCAGCTCCGGTATCGCGGCATACCGATTGATGACCTGGTTAATGGCTTCATCAATGAAGAGCGATACGGCTATGAAGAAGTGGCCTACCTCTTGCTTTTCGGCCTCTTGCCCACAGAGAAGTCCCTCTTGCACTTTAACCAACTCCTTAGCCAACGGCGAAACTTTCCGGCTACCTTTAAGGAAGACGTCATCCTAAAGACCCCTTCCCGGAATGTCATGAACAAGCTGCAAAGCATCATCCTGGCCCTCTACACTTATGACGACAACCCAGATGATGTGTCCCTGGATAAGCTCCTGGCCCAGGCCATAGACCTAATTGCCAAGGTCCCCCTCATGCTGGCCTATGCCTACCAGGCCAAGCGACACTACTTCGACAATAAGAGCCTCATCTTACACCAGCCACTGATAGAAGGCGGTACTGCAGAAAACATCCTCCACCTAATTCGGCCGGACTCCCACTTCACCCGGCAGGAGGCAGAAATTCTCGACCTCCTCCTCTGCGTCCAGGCCGACCATGGCGGTGGTAACAACTCTGCCTTTGCCACCCACGTGGTTTCCTCTAGCGGTACGGATACCTATTCTGCCATCTGTGCGGCCATCGGCTCATTAAAGGGCCCCCGCCATGGGGGCGCCAACCAGCGGGTCCACCATATGATGGAAGACATCAAGGGCCATGTTAAGGATTGGAAAAATGAGAAGGAACTCCGAGCCTATATTGAAAAAATCATTGCCGGCGAGGCCTATGACCGGAGTGGCCTGGTCTACGGGATGGGGCATGCGGTTTATACCATGACCGACCCCCGGGCCGAGCTTCTAAAAGAAAAAGCCCGGGCCCTGGCTGAAAAGACGAACCACGTTGCAGAATACGAGCTCATCACCGACCTGGCCCGCCTGACCCAGGATATTTTACGGGAACGTAAAGGGGATGACTACCATATTTGTGCCAATGTCGACCTCTATACCGGCATTATCTATGACATGTTGGGGATTGATGAAGACCTCTTCACCCCCCTCTTTGCCGCAGCCCGGATGGTCGGCTGGTGCGCCCACCGGATGGAACAGGTCATGGACAGCAAGATTATGCGGCCTGCCTATGTCTACGTCCCCAACAATAACCTGACCTATCTGCCGATTGCAGACCGGACCGGCATAACCCAGGCCTAAGGCCCTTAGAGCCGGCCAGGCAAAAAGAAAATAAAAGACCACCCTTCATATGAAGGGTGGTTTTTGGTATGCAAGGCTATATCTTTTCCAGACCGGCGACCAATTCCGCCAGCCAATCCCCCTCTATGTCCGTTATTTTCCCCTGGTCACAGGCCTGGGCCAGGGCCGGGTTAATAGGAATTTGAGCGATTAGGGGAATATTATAGGCCTCACTGAGGGCCTTGACCTGGCTCTCTCCAAAGATGGCATGCTTTTCCCCGCAAGAGGGACAGGTGAAGTAGGCCATGTTTTCAACCAGGCCCAGGACTGGAATATGAACCATTTCCGCCATTTTAACAGCCTTTTCAACAATCATCCCAACCAGGTCCTGGGGAGAAGTCACGACGATAATCCCATCCAGAGGCAGGGACTGGAAGACCGTTTGGGCCACATCCCCGGTGCCCGGCGGCATATCCACAAACATATAGTCCACATCCCCCCAGCAGACATCCGTCCAAAACTGTTCGACGGCCCCGCCAATCATGGGCCCCCGCCAAACAACCGGGTCGGTGTGGTCGGCCAGGAGCAGGTTAATACTGATGACCTTAATCTTGTTATCGGTCAGGGCAGGAATGATTTCCTGGTGTAGGACCTCTGCATTCTTCTCGACGCCAAAGATATGGGGAATCGAAGGGCCTGTTATATCAGCATCCAGAATGGCCGCCTGCCGCCCCCTCTCCTGCATGGCAACGGCCAGGAGAGAAGTCACCAGGGACTTCCCGACCCCGCCCTTCCCGCTGATAACCCCAATGACCTTTTTAATCTTGGAGTGCTTGTTGGCAGGTTTCAAAAAACTTTTGGGGCCCTGGTTGGACGGGCAGGCGCTGCCACAAGAGCCACAGTCATGGCTGCAACTGTCTTGATCAGTCATGGCAATGACCTCCATCTGCGCTGCCGCAGGAATGACCCGCCTCATGTGTGTGGTCATGGTCCCGGCAACAAACATCCGGATTGTACTTCAAGTCACCAGCTAGGAAGTCCTCCACAGCCTGGTCAACAGAACCGGTGACGCCGCCAAAAAAGCGAATGTCCGCCTTATTGAGGGTTTCCTGGGCCCCTGGGCCAATATTTCCACAAATAACCGTATCAACACCGAGCTGCTTTAAAAAGTCAGCCAGGGCCCCGTGGCCATTGCCCGCCGTATCCACAACTTCTGAAGACTGGATGGTCTTATCTTCAATGGTAAAAAGCTTAAAATAGGCCGTTCGACCGAAATGCTGGAAAATCTCGCCCTGGTCATATGTCACTGCAACTTTCATAGTATCCTCCTTCTGGAATTTCCTTATACGCTAGACCGGCAGGAACCTGCCAGGTGCTAGCCAGCTAAAGGCCACTAGGGGCCTGTCAAAATACGTGTCTCTTTTCTATATACCATTTGTCCAGGACTTGTAAAACGCTGCCAGCTACAGGCCCGGAAAGCCCCTTCCAAAGAAAAAAGTCCTCCCGACTATCGAATCGGAAGGACTTGAATTTACGGATAACTTACCCGAGGAATAAGAACTTAGCCAAGGGGTAACCAATAAAGGCGTAAACCAGAAGGGCTACAAAGCACATGGGGAAACCATAGGCATAAATCTGCTTGGCTGCCAATAAGTCTTTGTTCCCGTGCATCATCCCGGCATGGGGGGATGCAGCCGGTGTCAGCATGGCCACGAAGACCAACATACCGACCCCAACCATGAGCGGTTCACTGTTGATACCCAGCTGCTCGGAGAAACCAAGGATAACCGGCATCAGGACGACGGCCATCGCCGCGTTATTAGCAAAGTTGGTGATAACCAGGGCAACGGCGAACATGATAAACATAAAGCCAAATTCAGACTGGTTCCCTAAAACCGGTTCCAGTACGGTCACCAGGAAGGGCTTAATCCCGGTATTGTCCTGGGACAGGGCGTTCCCGGCATAAACAGCAGAGATAATTAAGAAAAGAACACCCCAGTTAAACTGGCTGCTAGCGGCCTGCTGGAAGGGCAGGACCGGCTTGCCGTCCACCCGTAAAATCATCAGCGCCACAATGACGAAACCAGTGACACCGATAACCCCGAGCCGGGCCAAGAGGCCGATACCGGGCCAGGTTTTGGGTAAGAAGCCAGGCATTAAGACCAGGACGATGAAGACAAAGAGAGAAATAATGACGTATTTCTGCTGCTTGGTCATAGCCGGTAGGGGGTGCTGGGTAAAGTAGTCGGTGTTGATATTCTTAATGCTGGAAATATCCACCCGAATAACAAAGCGGATAAAGGCCAGGTAGATCAGGACAATAACCATCCCCATGCTGAAGTTGACAAGAATCCAGCTGAGCATGTCAATGGTAATCCCCGTAGCCTTTTCATAGGCCCCTAAAACAACCAGGATGGCCCCTTTAAAGGGTAACATCGGTTGGCCCAGGGTTGAGGATAGGAAAACCCCAAAGTTAAAGGTCGTCCAAAGCTTATCGCCCTTTTTAACCCCAAAGGAAGATAGCATATCCATCCCGATATTCCACACGATTAACAAGGAAATAACCGGGGAAGTCATGGCCGACAGGATAAAACAGGCCAGGTAGAACATAAACATAAAGACATAGGGTCTGCCATTAATGATTTTCCGGGTTACAAACCAGCGGGCAATGTACTTGGTGGCCCCGACATACTCAATGGCCCCAAAAAGAACCATGGCCAGCATAATCAGGACAACGGTATCGCTCCCGAAAGCCTGCATACAAACGGCTTTAACGCCTGCATACCCTTCAAACTCTTCACCTGCAACCCCAGATAAACCCAAAAGAATAATACCTAAAATACTGGGCCAGATGGAGCCAACGGTAGACCACAAGTAAACCATACCTAAGAAGACACCGGCCACCCGCATCCCAATAGGGGTAACGGTCATTACCGGGTCTAGGACAAACCAAAATAATGCCATAATGCCAATCCCAATCGCCGCATGGATATAGGGCATCATCGATTGCTTTGTTGCTTGCGACATCTCTTTCTCCTTTCATTCCATACAAATACATACAAAAAGTCACGACTAGTAACTCTGCTGAGTATACCATAGCCGTGACTGAATAGCTATTTGAAATAAATATTATATACAAGACCAATATGAGCATAGGTGGCAACTATAGCTGGCGGTAGGCCGCCGGGCCGGCCTCGTAGATATCACCACCGTAGGCATCTGCCGCCACCACCAGGGGTAGATTTTCTACCTCAAGGCGGCGAATGGCTTCAGTCCCCAGATCTTCATAGGCGACGACCTCCACCTGCCGGATACACTCGGCAATAAGGGCCCCGGCGCCGCCGACAGCAGCCAGGTAAATGCCGCCGGTCTCTTGCAGGGCCTCTAAGACCGCCTGGCTTCTGGGGCCCTTACCAATCATCCCGGCCAGGCCGGTCTCTCTTAAGAGGGTGGGGCTAAAAGCATCCATCCGCCCGCTGGTGGTGGGCCCAACGGACCCAATGACCTCTCCTGGCTTGGCCGGCGTCGGGCCGGCAAAGTAGATGATCTGTCCCTTGAGGTCAACAGGCAGGGGCCGGCCTGCAGCCAATTCCTGACACAAGCGCTGGTGGGCCTTATCCCGACCGGTATAGATGGTGCCGGATAGGCTGATACAGTCTCCCACCCGGAGATAGGCCAGGATTTCCCGGGCCCGGTCAGGGGACCAAGTGATGATTTTCAGATGGTCCTGATTAGTCATCCCGGTCCACCCCCTTTAGAGAAACAGTGGCGTGTCGGACGGCATGACAGTTGATATTCACCGCTACCGGGAGCATGGCAATATGGGCCGGAAAGGTTTTAATATGGACCGCAAGGGCCGTCGTCTTCCCCCCAAAGCCCTGGGGGCCAATGCCCAGTTTGTTAATATCAGCCAGGAGCCGCTTTTCCAGGGCGGCATACCGAGGGTCGGAATGGTGGGCATCGACCGGGTCCAAGAGGGCCTCTTTGGCCAGGAGGGTAGCCTTTTCCATGCTGCCCCCAAGGCCAATGCCGACCGTGATGGGCGGACAGGGGTTACCGCCGGCCTGTTGGATGGCCTGCATGACAAAGTCATAAACCCCTTTCTCCCCCTGGGTCGGCTTTAAAAGACCCAAGGCCCCCATATTTTCAGCACCGCCGCCCTTGGGCATGAGGGTAATGATCAGCTGGTCCCCGGGCACGATTCGCCAATGGACCACTGCCGGCAGGTTATTGCCGGTATTTTTGCGGTCAAAGACCGGCTCCTCAACCATCGAGGCCCGGCAGTAGGCGGCCTTGTACCCGGCCGCAATCCCTTCCTGGATGGCCCTTTCTGCATCACCACCAGTGATATGGAGGTCCTGGCCCAGGTCAGCGAAGACAACGACAAGGCCGGTATCCTGACACATAGGCACTTCCTTTTGGGCCGCCAGTCGGGCGTTATCGCCAATTTGCTCCAGGGCATACCGGCCCAGGGGAGAAACTTCCTCTTCCTGGGCGCTGGCCAGCGCCTGGCACATATCCGCCGGCAAGAAACTGTTCACCTTGACGGCAAGGTCTTGAACCGCTTGGCGGATTTGCTCTACATCCAGCACTTTAAGGGCGCTCATACCTCTTCAAGGGCTTTCGTCAAGGGCGGAACCACCTGTTTTTTACGGGAGACCACGCCGGGCAGCTGGACCATCTGGTCAGCGATTTTTTCGCCAAAGGCGGCTTCTACAGCCTCCGGTCCGTCACCGACGACCAGGGCCAGGGAGTCATTTTCCAGGATATCCGTGGCCAGAAGTAGGAAAAGGTCATAGCCTTCCCGGCCATTCGTTTCGGCCATGAGGCGCAGGAGGTCATCCTTGCGGGCCAAAATTTCATTGGTATCAACGGTATTGACTTGACCAATACGGACGGTCTTATCCCCCATGGGGAAACTTTTCGCATCCATATTGAGCAGATCTTCATTGGACTTAGCGGCCAGGTTGGTCCCTGCCTTTAACAGGTCCAGACCATAGGTCTGCACGTCTACGCCGGCGATGTCAGCCAGGACTTTTAAGGCCTTTTCGTCTTCAGGGGTGCAGGTCGGTGACTTTAAGAGGAGGGTGTCGCTAATAATAGCAGAGAGCATGAGCCCTGCAATATTTTTAGGGATGTCGACCCCAGCTTCTCGGTAGAGCTTGTAGATAATGGTATTGCTGCAGCCCACCGGTTCAGCCCGGTAAAGGAGAGGCTCAGCGGTTTCAAAGTTGGCAATCCGGTGGTGGTCAATGACCGAGATGATAGTGGCCTTTTCCCGACCCGGCACGCTCTGTTGGGCCTCGTTATGGTCGACCAGGGCCAGGAGGTCCCCTTCCCGGGCTTCCCGGATGACTTCCGGCGCTTCAAAGCCGAAGTAGCCCAGAGCAAAGGCTGTTTCTTCATTGGGTTGGCCCAGGGCCACCGGCTTGGCCTCTTTTCCCGTACTGTTTAAGAGGTTGGCATAGCTGATGGCAGAAATAATTGAATCCGTATCCGGATTTTGATGACCTGAAACTAAAATCGTTGACATATAATTCCCCTTCTCTATTCTTCTTTACCTAGCAAACGTTTATCTAAGTCGGACCGCGGGCCGACCAGGATATCAAGTAAGTCTTTTTGAGATGCATAAATGCTTGCCTGACCGGCCACCACATGGGCCGTCATACAGACAATAAAAAAGTAGGGCAACACCTGGGGTCCAAACAGTTCAACCCCCATAAAAATTGGTGCCAGAAAGGTCCTGGTGGCTGCCCCAAATACCGCACAGGCCCCACAAGCTGCAATAAGGGCCGGCGAAATCCCCAGGGCCTGGCCCAGCACAACCCCTAAACTGGCCCCAATGACCAGGCAGGGAGCCAGTTCACCGCCCTGGAAGCCGGCAGCCAGGGTGACCACCGTTAGGATGAGCTTAAGAGCCCAGTCCCACCAGTAGACCTCTCCGCCATTCAAGGCCCCGTAAAAAAGGCCGTTTGAAAGGCCGCTATACCGGCCAAAGTCTAAAACCAGAAATATAATACCCAAAATCGTGCCGATGATAAAAATCCGGCGGACGGGATGGGGAATCCAGTTGGCAAAAAGGATCCGGCACTTAAAGAGGCCCAGGGAAAACATCCGCCCGACCAGCCCAAAGGCCAGGCCGACTGCAATGAGTCGGAGCAAGAGCTGGAGGTCAATATCCAGCATTTCCAGTTGGCCCAGGTTGAAAGACTCCAGGCCCAGGGCCCGGGAGGTAAAGGCGGCGGTCCAGGCAGCAACCAGGGCCGGCACCAGGGCATCGTAAAAAATTGACCCAACGACCAGGACCTCCAGGGCAAAGAAAGTCCCTGCCATAGGCGTCCCAAACAGGCCCCCAAAGCCGGCAGCCATCCCGGCCAAAATCACAACCCGGGGGTTGAGTTTTATCGGCAGGAGGTAGCTAAAGCTATTGGCTACCGTTGCCCCGATTTGTACAGCGACCCCCTCCCGACCGGCACTACCACCAAAGAGGTGGGTCAGCCAGGTGGCCCCGATGGTCAGCGGGATCATCCGTAGGGGGATCCGCTCGTCTTCCCGATAACCGACTGCAAAGACCAGGGCCATCCCCTTCTGGGCCTTGCCCCCATAGCGGAGGTAGACCAGCATGATCAGGCAGCCGGCCAGCCCCAAGAAGGGCAGGAGATAAATGGGGTGAGCATCACGAAAATGGTTGAGGGCAATGAGGCCCAGGCCAAACAGGGCATCTAAGGCCCCGACAATGGCCCCGATAAAAGCTGCAATCAGGGCATAAAAAAAAATGCGACCCAGGGCGCAGGCATACCGCTTAATCCAGGCATATAGGTGCGCCAACTGCCCACCTGGCCGGTGATTAGACCCCTGGCCCCTATCCAGGCCCAGCATGTCCTTAATTTTTTTCGTTGCTATCCCCTCCTTGCAGACATTCGCTCCCCTTATTTTATCATCTAGGCAAGGGCCTTTCAATACTGGAGCCCCTCCCTCTTTGCCTGGGTCAGGGGCGTCTGTCAACCCGTCTCCCCATCAATATTTGCCTCATTTTTACCCAGTCTTGACAGGCTTGGCCCGGCTAGCCACCAGCAGCTATTTCTCTTGAAGTGTCTTTGCAAATAGGCTATAATATTCTAAAAATATTACTAGCTATCTATGATTAAGGAGTGTCACTTATGGGCGATGATCCTGGGAGTCCGCAGCTTCTTTATTGGGCCGGACTCATTATTTTATTTTTAATTCATGGTTTTCTAGCCGCCTCTGAGATGGCGGTTGTTTCTAGCGACAAGGCTAAATTGAAAGACTTAGCCGAGGAAGGCGACCGCAGGGCCGAACGGTTACTGACCCTGCTGGCTGCCCCATCAAGGCTCATTACAGCAATACATATGGCAATGAATGTGACCGGCCTGGGGATAGCCGCCCTGCTGACGGCTCATTTTTCACCGGTCTTAGGCCACTGGCTTTATGCCCAAACCGGCCTGCCCTATATATATGAAACCGTCCTGGTCCTCATGCTCTTTCTCATGAGCTTCCTCATGCTTTCCTTCGGGGAATCCATCCCTAAACGGATTGTCCTCCAGGCCCCGGAACGGTTCGCCTTTACAGCCAACGGCTTCATGGCCCTCTTATCTCTGGCAGCCAAGCCCTTATTCCGCCTGATGACCTTAACGACCAACACTACCCTGCGTGTCCTGGGCTTTGATGCGACCCGGGCCGAAGAACGGGTCACCCGGGAAGAAATCCGATCCATTGTTGAAGTGGGCCAGGAGCAGGGCGTCATTAACCCCCATGAGCGGGAAATGATTGATTCCGTCATCTCCTTTGATGACAAGCAAGCCGAGGAAGTGATGACCGCCCGGACGGAGGTCTTCATGATTGATATCGATGACCCCCTCAGCCATTTTATTTCTGAAATGTTGTCCTTAAAATACTCCCGGATTCCTGTTTATGAAGACAATCCGGACAACATCATCGGTATCCTCTATTTGAAGGACTTTTTCAGCCAGGCCTATAAAAAACGGTCCTTTGCTGATGTCAACATCCGGGGGATTTTGCGTCCCCCCTTCCTGGTCCCTGAGCGGAAAAATATCAATGACCTCTTCGTCGAAATGCAGGACAACCAAAAGCATATGGCCCTTCTCATTGACGAATACGGTGGTTTTTCAGGCCTGGTCACCATGGAAGACTTAATTGAAGAAATTGTCGGCGATATCGACGACGAGTACGACCACGATGAGCCGGACATTTACCCGACCGGGGATAACAGCTACCATGTCCATGGCACCATTTCCATCAAAGAATTCAACAGTGAAACCGGCGCCAATATTGACGAGGACTCCGATGACTATGACACCATCGGTGGCTTCCTGATCAATGTGCTGGACTATATTCCGGAAGATGGGGACCGGCCGGTTGTTGAAGTCGACAACCTCATTTTTCACATTTTACGCGTAGAAGAAAAACGCATTAAGGATATCCGCGTGCGAATCCTTACGGAAAACCACGAGGATGAATAAGGCAAAAGCACGCAGGGCCGCCTGCGTGCTTTTGCCTATTCTAAAGGATTAGAAAGGAGCTCGGTATGCCTGAACAAGTTGACCTTTTCGCCCAAGCGAATGCTGAAACCAGAAAGAAGATGGCCCCACTGGCTGCCCGGATGCGGCCCCGTCGCTTAGAGGACATCATCGGCCAAGACCATATCCTCGGGCCGGGCAAACTCCTGCGCCGGGCCATCGAAACCGACCGCCTCTCCTCTCTGATTTTTTGGGGGCCGCCGGGCACGGGAAAGACCACCCTGGCCCAGGTCATCGCCCGGGTCAGTGACCGCCCCTTTGCCCAGTTAAATGCTGTGACCGATGGCATTGCCGACTTGCGCAAGCTCATCCATGCCGCTGAAAGCGATTTGAATACCTATGGCAAGCAGACCATCCTCTTTATTGATGAAATCCACCGCTTTAACAAGGCCCAGCAGGATGGCCTCTTGCCGGCTGTCGAAAAGGGGATTGTCATCCTTATTGGGGCGACGACCCAAAACCCCTACTTCAGCTTAAACCCGGCCCTCCTGTCCCGGTCTATGATTTTTGGTCTAGAAGCCCTGGACGAGGCCAGCATTATCCAACTCATGAAAAGGGCCCTGGCCGACCGGGACCGGGGCTTGGGTGCCTTTGATACCCAGGTGTCCGACGAGGCTCTGGCCCACCTGGCCCACTATGCCCAGGGGGATGCCCGAACGGCCCTCAACGGCTTGGAGTTGGCGGTCCTCTCCAGCCCCGCAGATGACCAGGGCATCCGCCATGTGGACCTAGCCGTTGCAGAGGAAAGCATCCAGCGCCCGGCGGTGGTGTATGACAACACCGGCGATGAGCATTATGACATTATTTCAGCCTTTATAAAAAGCGTCCGCGGCAGCGATGCCCAGGCCGCCATCTACTATATGGCCCGGATGTTGGATGCCGGTGAGGACCCGCTTTTTATCGCCCGCCGCCTGGTGATTCTATCCTGCGAGGATGTCGGTATGGCCGACCCCCAGGCCCTGGTCATCGCCCAAAGTGCAGCGGACGCTCTCCAGTTCATCGGGATGCCTGAAGGGCGGATTATCCTCAGCCAGGCCTGCGTCTACCTCTGCGAGGCCCCCAAGTCCAATGCCGCCTACCTGGCCATTGACAAGGCCCTGGCAGATGTGCGCAAGGGCCGGACCGGACCCGTCCCTCCCCACCTGCGGGATGCCCACTACAAGGGGGCCAAGGACCTGGGCCACGGTAAGGGCTACCGCTACCCCCATGACTATCCGGGCCATTATGTCGACCAGGACTACCTGCCGGATAATTTAAGGGGCACCATCTACTACAGCCCGGACGATACCGTCACGAACCAGAAAGGACCAAGGCAGTGAAGACCATAGCATTAGGAATGAGCGGCGGTGTAGACAGTTCCATTGCCGTCCACCTCTTACAGGAAGCCGGTTGGCAGGTCATTGGCCTCCACCTCAAGCTCTTAGACGCCTCCGGACGGGACAACCAGGCCAGCCGGGATGCCCAGGCAGTCGCCGACTTTTTTGGCATCCCCCTCCACCTTGTCGACGCCCGGGAGGACTTTAAGACCCTGGTGACCGGCCCCTTTGCCGAGGCCTACCGCCAAGGCCGGACCCCGAACCCCTGCGTCCGCTGCAACCAAACCATTAAGTTTGGTCGGCTCTGGCAGGAGGCCCAGGCCCTGGGTGCCAGCCACCTGGCTACCGGCCACTACGCCCGCATCCTTGAAAAAGACGGCCGGTTTGGCCTCTACCGGGGGCTCAACCACAAGAAGGACCAGAGTTACTTTCTCTACGGTATCGACCGCCAGGTCCTGCCCCAGGTCCGCTTTCCCCTGGGGGACTATTCCAAGGACCAGGTCCGGGCCATGGCCGCCCAGTTGGGGCTGCCGGTGGCCTCGAAAAGCGATAGCCAGGAAATTTGTTTTATTGCCAATGATGACTACCCGGCCTGGCTCGAACAACATTGCTCCAACCTGCCGACCCAGGGGCAATTTTTGACGCCGGATGGTCAGGTCCTGGGCCGGCACCAGGGGGCCTGGCGGTATACGATTGGCCAACGCAAGGGCCTGGGCCTGGCCCTGGGCTACCCGGCCTATGTCGAAGACATTGATGCGGCCAAGGGGACGGTCACCGTCGGCGACGGGTCCGGCCTCTACCGGGACCAGCTGGTCGCCAGCCAGGTCAACTGGTTGGCCGATGACCGGGCTCTTAGCGGCCAAGGGATTGCTAAGATCCGCTCCCGGGGCGAAGGCAGCCCGGCCCACTGGCAGCGGACCGACAACCGCCTGGAAGTGACTTTTGACGCGCCCGTCCGGGCTATTACCCCCGGCCAAAGCGTGGTCTTATATGACGGCGACCGGGTCTTAGGCGGAGGTATTATTGACTAAACCAACATAAGGGGGGTTATGTATGAACCAGGAAACAAAGCAGCGTATTTACAAGTTATTTTTAAAGCACTTTGGCCATGGGGAGGTCAGCCTACAGGAGCTTAGCGACTGTTTGCAGAACAACCGTATTGATTACAAGAAACTCGGCTACCCGGACCTTCCGGCCCTTTTAAGGGACCTGCCCGAATTTATCGAGGGCCGGCCAACCAAGCCAACTGAAACAGCCCGGTTTTTTCGCTGGAACCGCCACAAGTCAGGCCCCGGATCCTATTGGACCCAGCCGACCATGGACCAGGCCCCCAGCCTGGCGCCCAGCCTTATTCCCGACCGGCTCCTGCCTGTCACCCGGCTAGAAGAAAAAACCATGGCCGTCCTATCTGACAAAGTGAGCAAGGCTGACGCCGCCTTACCCTATTTAATTGAAGCGGCCTACCAACAAGCCAAGGCCACCAACCGGTTAGATACCAAAAACAACACCCTACGCTTTTTTATGGACTCTTATAATATGCTGGAGCCCAGTCTCCTCTTAACCTTTAAGCGGATGGACCCTGACGATAACGGCCACCACCTGACCTTCCAATATGTCGATGACAGCGGTCTCTCTTTCGACCTGGCCGGTACCAATGCGGCCCAGAACCCGGCCAAGGCCCTGGAAAACTTTGCCTTCCTGGTCCGCTGGGAGGACTTTCTTCAGGAATTGGCGGACTTGGCCATCCCTGAGGAATGGGATTTTTGCGAAAGCCGAAACAAGAACTACTACATCCTCAAAAAATATATCCAGTATACCTTTTACCGACTCCGCCTGGAAGAAAAGGTGGCCATCTCCAAGGACCGGCAGTTTGCCGCCTTTAATACCGGCCTGGTGACCGTCCACTATGACGATATTTACGCCTGCTTTGAACCGAATAATGCCGGTTCATCACCTTGGCTCTTTAAAGAATTTACCACCGCCGGCCACCGCGGCCTGGGCAAGGACCTGGTCCACCGCTTTAATCCCCTGCCCCAACCGGTGACCTACTTTACCCGCAAGGAAGACCTCCTCTTCGACTTGGACAAGACCCTGGTCATAGACTTTGACCATATCATTTTGGAAAACCTAAACCGTTTTGACGTCCAGTTCCTGAGAAATGAATGTGGCGATAATGCTCAAGCCGCCGGCCTCCTGAAAAAAATCGTTCGGACCTCGGACTATGAAACCCGTAATGAATGCTACAAGGAGTTACGGACGGTAATTGAATCCCATACAGTCTTATACAACCGCTTGAAAAACCGCTTAGACGATGCCGTTGAATTAGCCAAGCGGCAGGTTCGCTGGAATTTTAAAACCGCCGTCCCCTCCTACTATCCTTCCCGCAACACCATGAACTTAATGCTCCCCCTGCACTTGAGCCAGCCAACCCTGGTGGATAACGTCCTTGTCGTGGAGTTAACGCCCTCCGGCAACTACCAGGGCCAGACCATCCTGACCTTGGAGCAGGCCTATATCGATGCCCGCCTGGTCACCTCACCAGAGGCCAATTGGCTCAATACCAGCTCGGTCATGAACTGCCAGTTAGAAGATTAGCCCGCGCCAGCTCTTGCTGAATAGTAAAAAGCCCCTCGATTTTTAATCGGGGGGCTTTGCTATTGATGGCTGTAGGTCCTTGCTACCGGCTTAAGAAGTCCAAAGCCAGGTCTTTGAAAATCCGGATGGTATCCAGGTATTCATCTAATTCGATATACTCATCGACTGTGTGGGCCTTTTCCGTAAGCCCCGGTCCATACACCACCAGCTGGATATCCGCCGACAGGTGGATATAGCGGGCCAGTTCACAGGCCCCAATGAGCGGCCTGAGCTGGACATTTTTATCGCTGGCCGCCCTTTTAAGGGCCTGAATCAGAGGATTATCTGTCGCCGCCTCAGCCGGGTCCAGGACCTGGTCTAGCTGCAAGCTGAGTGTGGCCCGGTCCGGTTCCTGGTTATTTTTGGCAATGGCTGTCTCAAACAACTGAATAGAGGGGTCTGTTGAAAACTCCGGTACCGTCCGGGTATTCCCCCTTAAGACCACCTTATCAGGAACCGAATTGACCTGCCGGCCCCCTTCGATAACAGAAAAGACATTTAAGGTCGAGCCCAGGTTGGAATTCCGGAGGTCAGGATCGGCCGTTACCGCATCAAACTGGTCCTGAACCCTGCGGATAAAGTCGGCCAGGGTCGTCAAGGCGTTAATGCCTAATTCCGGCATGGAGGAGTGGGCAGCCCGGCCCTCTGCCTGGATGGTGTACATAATGGACCCCTTAGAGGCAAAGATGGCCTGGTTTTCGCCATTGCGCTTGGTCGGCTCGGAAATGAGGATGGCGTCAACCCCCTCCAGGTGGCCTCCGTCGACCAGGTCCTTGGCCCCCTGCATGCCGATTTCCTCGCCAACGGTCCCGATAAACCACAGTTCACCGGCAAAGGGCGTCCTGGCGTCCAGGATATCCAGAAGGGCATACAGGCTGGCCGCCACCCCGGCCTTCATGTCACAGGTCCCTAGCCCGTACATCTTATTGCCGACAACCGTCCCTTCGAAAGGCGGATAGGTCCAGCCCTCCCCCGGTTCTACAACATCCAGGTGGCCGGAAAAAGCGAGAATCTTCCCCTTTTCAGTCCCCTTGACCTTGACCAGGACATTGGACCGGCCGGGAAAGGAAGAAATCAACTCCGTTTCGACATTGTCGTAACCCTTGAAAAGGTCGGCAATATACTTGGCCACCTCTTCTTCATGGTCATTGACCGACTTTATTTGAATAAGCTGTTGCAAAATTGCTAAATACTTGTCCATCTTTTATTCCCCCACTGTCTGACTGCCTTGCCGGCCATGTTTTTTCGCTTGTTCATGGGCTAAAAACCAGAGGAAACCGGTTAGGAGGGCGAAGGCAATATTAATCAACCAGGCCCAATGGTAAGAGCCAGTTGCGTCAAAAATATATGATACAAAGAGGGGGCCGAAAGCAGCCCCGACCTGGGTCCCGGACTGCACAAAGCCATAGGCCTCCCCGTATATTTCCCGATTATAAATCGATGAGGTGATGAGCGGCGGTAAAACCGAGCCCAGAGCCAGGCCTAGGCCAAAGACAAAGGCCACCAACCAGGGGCCCCAGCTCTGCCCGACAAAGAGCATGCAGACAAAGCTAAGGGCCAGGGAGCCTGCCCCGACCAATAAAGCGTGATAAATCCCGTACTTATCCGCAATCCGACCCAGGAGGAGCTTACCAAAGACACCGACCAGGAGGTAAATCGACACCACTGTCCCGGCGGTTTGGAAGCCGGCAGCCTCCTGGAGGGCCGGCGGGAATTGCAGGGTGGCCCCGTTGGCCAAGCCATTCATCACAGACCCTAAAAGCAGAAAGATAAAAAAGCTACAGGAAATAGAAGCGCCAATGCTAAGCCCCACCCCTAAAGACCGGTTGGAATCCTTATCCGGGTCAAGGACCAGGGCCTTTTCCGTCGTATAGCCATAGGGCTTGAGCCCCTTGTCTTCCGGCCGCAAGTAAATAAGGAAAAAGCCGAAAACGATGGCCAGGGCGAGGATAATCACCGCATAGACCCGGTAGGACATCCGCCAGCCAAACTGGCCAATTAAACCATTGATGACCGGACTGAGCAAGGCCCCACCGGCAGAAATCCCGGAGACTGCAATCGAGGTGGCCAGCCCCTTCTTCTCCTGAAACCAGTTGTTAATGAGCATCATCATAGGAATTTGGGCAGTGGTAATGTAAGCCGCGCCGACGATGAAGGCAAAAATATAAAATTGGTACTTGTTTTGGGCGATGGAGTAGCCGAATATGGCTAAGGCAAAGAGAATGGCTGCACAGGTCCAAATCCTTTTGAAATTATACTTGGTCAAAAAATACGATACGACCGGCCCCAAAAAAATCCCCACGGCCTGGGTAATGGTCCCGGTAAAAGAAAAGGCTGTTCGGGAAAAGCCCAAATCTTGGGTAACGGCAAGTTGCCAACTGTTCGACAGTGAATTGACGATCGGTACATATACCCCCAGGACCAGTGAAGCAACCACTAAAATGACCCAGGCATAATGAAAGCGCGTCTCCTTTTTCATCATCATAATCTCCTATACGATTGGTCTGGCCCAAGTCTGGACTCCTGCAAAGACTTGGGCGCCACCCTATTGAAGGGTGCTTTTGCTGAAAGATACCCTGCCGGCTTGCTCCAATAAAAAAAGCGCTTCAAGCGCTTTTTTTAACTGGAGCGGTTAGTTAATAAGCCCTTTTTTCTTTAAGAAGGCCTGGGCTACCGCTTCCGGGCTTTCTTTATCAACCTCTACCGCATAATTCATTTGCGCCATTTCCTTTTCAGAGATTTTCCCGGCCAACCGGTCTAAGACCTCACCCAGTTGGGGATATTCCTCTAGGCTATCCTGACGCACAACCAAGCCTGCCTGGTAGGAGGGGTAAAACTGCTTATCGTCCTTCAGGGTCTTAATCCGGTCATCAGAGGCCTGGCCATCTGTGGTAAAGACGCTGAGAACATCAATTTCTCCCTTAAACAAGGCTTCATATACCAGCCCCCGGTCCATATCAATGGCATCCTTAAAGTGTAAGCCATAAATTTCCGTTAGGGGTTTGAACCCGTCCTCCCGCTCAAAGAAGTCATAGTTGGCCCCAAAAACCAGGTCGCCGGCCACCGGGGCCAAATCACTGAAGATTTCCAGGCCATTAGCCGCAGCATAATCCGAGCGAACAGCAAGGGTATAGGTATTATTAAAACCCAGCATGCCCCGCCAAGTCAAGCCATAATTGTCCTCATACCGTTCTTTTAATTCTTCAAAGCGGGTCTCCTGATAGGGGGTCTGGTCCTTTAAGACCACCTGCCAGGCGGTGCCGGTATATTCCGGGTAAAGGTCGAAGTCTCCCTTGAGGATGGCCGGGTGGATATTCCCTGTCCCCCCGGCAATGCCATGGGAAATATTGACTTTTAAGTCTGTATTCCCCTCAATGGCCCCGGCTACGATTTCAGCCAGGATATAGCCTTCGGTGGTCGGCTTAGAGGCCAATTCGAGGGTGCCGTCCCCTTGCCGGCTGCCAACCCATAGGGCACTACCAAGGCCAACCAGGAGTACAAGGGCAAAGGCCAGCCAGCGTTTGCCGGAAGAGGGCCGGCGCCGGACCTGCTCGCCATAGCCGATCTGCTTTTCAACCAGGCCCAGGAGCCAGTCACAGAAAAGGGCCAGAAGGGCAATAAGGATACTCCCACTCAAGAGCAGGACCTTATTATTGGTGGTAATTCCTCGGAAAATCGCTACCCCAAGGCCCCCCGCCCCGACAAAAGAGGCAATCCCTGCCAGGGCAATGGTCATGGTTACCATATTCCGGACCGCCGAAAAAATCACCGGCGCCGCCAGGGGGAGCTTGACCCGCCAGAGCATTTGCCTGGGCGTATGGCCCATGGCCAGGGCTGCTTCAATGATACTCGGGGCGATTTCCGTCAGCCCGGTATAGGTATTCCGCACCACCGGTAGGAGGGCGTAAACCGTTAGGGCAATAATAGCTGTTGTATTCCCAATCCCTGTAATGGAAATAAAGATCCCCAGTAGGGCAATTGAAGGAATGGTATAGGCCACATTGACCACAGAAATGACCGGGTCGGCAAAGGCCGGCCTTTCACTGATGGCAATCCCCAGCAGGAGGCCAATCAGGGTCGCTATGATAACTGCAACCCCACTAATGACCAGGTGGTCGATGGTCAGAGATAGAAAAAAAGAGAAGTTCTGGGCTATTTCATTAAATATAGCCTGGAGCATGGGTCACATCCTTCCCCTAAACCGCCCTTAGCGGTCAAGTGCTGTCAAAACACCTTGGTATATCGCTGCATCTTCTGCCCGAAAGCAGACCAGGTAGACCTGCATATCCTCAGGCGCCTCTGCCAGGACGGTCCGAACCGCAACGACGGCCGCCTGGGCCAGCGGGTACCCGTACACGCCTGTCGAAATCGCCGGAAAGGCAATGCTGGTATAGCCGGCTTCTTTAGCCAGGGCCAGGCTGTTTTTATAGCAGGCCGCTAAGAGAGCCGGCTCACCGGAGGCGCCTCCCTCCCAGACTGGCCCAGCCGTGTGGATAATCCCCTTGCAGGGGAGCCGATAGGCGCCGGAAAGTTTCGCTTCCCCAGTTGGGCAGCCCCCCATTTGTTTGGTTTCTTCTAATAATTCCGGCCCAGCTGCCCGGTGAATGGCCCCATCAACGCCACCCCCACCAAGCAGGGATTCATTGGCTGCATTCACAATCGCATCTACTTCTAACTGGGTAATATCCCCTTGAATCACTGTCACCGGCATAAACTTGCCTCCTATTCATTTCTTTATAAAATCTATGTACCCCAAGGCCTATACCTAAAAACACTTAAGACCGCTAAGTCCCCTTAGCGGTCTTAAGTCTTTAGTTATCTTTAACCGGTGAAAAGTACCGGTGGATGATATCATCTGCTAATGCCTGGCTGGCTGCACACAAAAGGGGCAGAGGGGCACCTGACAAAAAGGGGTCGACGCCGGGCTGGGCACTGGGAAAAAGGGGCACCAGAACCCCGCCCAGCTCTTCTAAAATCACCCTGGCTGCTGCATGGTCCCAGGGCCGGAGCCGGCTGGACAGGTAGAGCTGGGTCCGGCCGGTGGCAATTTGGCAAATGGCCAGTGACCCGCAACCCATGGCCCGGGTGGCCCTGACCTCCCGGCTGATATTGAGGAGACCGGCATCTGTCCGCCGCATGAGGTTGCGCAGGGTACCAATACTCATTTCCAAAATACAGGCAGGCAGGGGCCGGTCGACCGGCCGGTCCAGGGCCAGGCCATTAAGGTAGGCCCCGCCGCCCTTGATAGCTGAGTAGAGGTCCCCCCGCTCCACATCAAAGACCACTCCAAGCAGGGGCTCTGACCCATCGTAAAGGGCCACAGAAATGGCGAAGTCCCGCTTGCGGCTGACAAAGTTGGTCGTCCCGTCAATGGGGTCGACAATCCAGGTAAGCCCCTCTATAGGTCTATTGTCTTTCTCTTCTGCATAAAAACCGGCGGGACACAGGGCCTGGAGCCGGGTGGCCAGCGCCGCCTGGACCCGGCGGTCCAGGTTACTGACCAGGTCCTGGGGATCATTACCCTTGTAATCGACAGATTCTATCTCCCATCCCCAGAGTTGGCAGCCGATATCCCGCACACAGGCGGCCACATCCCGGACCAGTGCCGGAAGATCAGGATGCGTGCTCATCGGACAGCATGCTGGCGGCTATAGGGCATGATTTCCCCCAGGCCCATATATTTTTCACCGGTGGACAGGACCAGGGTCGGCGCACTGGTGATGTCATAGGCCCGGGCCAGATCAGGGTTGGCTGCACAGTCGATGACCTTATAGTTGAGGCCGGCCTGGTCTAAGGCCTTTTGAGCCATGGGACAGTTGGGGCAGGTCGGCGTGGTGAAAAGCCAGGCTTCCTGGGCCTCAGCCGCATCTTGGACCGCTGCCTTTTCCTGGGCAGGGGCCTGACCTGCTCCTACCTTCCCTTGGCCAGTGGTCATCCAGCGGAGACCCATCTTCGCCGGGTCGTATAAGCACCGGTCCTTATATTCCTGGGTCTTACCGTCATTCCAGTTTTGAACCGGCCGGTAGTAGCCGGTAATCCGGCTGTAGACTTCTGCCGGCTTGCCACAATGGGGGCAGGTCTTTTCTTCGCCGGGCAGGTAGCCATGTTCCTGGCAGACCGAATAGGTTGGTGAAATGGTGTAATAGGGCAACTTGTAGTTTTCCGCGATTTTTTTGACCAATTGGGCTGAGGCCTTCCAATCCGGCAATTTTTCCCCTAAGAAGCCATGGAAGACCGTCCCTGAAGTGTAGAGGGTCTGCAGGTCATCTTGGATGGCTAGGGCAGAAAAGATATCTGAGGTGTAGCCGACCGGCAGGTGAGAGCTGTTGGTGTAGTAAGGGGTGTCCCCTTCCTTTGCAGCGGTGATGATTTCGGGATACCGGTTGACATCGTGCTTAGCAAAGCGATAGGTGGTTGATTCTGCCGGGGTGGCCTCCAGGTTGTATAGGTCCCCATACATTTCCTGGTAGTCAGACAGCCGGTCCCGCATATGGTTCAGGACTTCCTTGGCAAAGGTCTGGGTCGCCTCATGGGTCAGGTCTTGACGCAACCAATTGGCATTGAGGCCCACTTCATTCATACCGATCAGGCCGATGGTGGAGAAGTGGTTTTCAAAACTGCCCAGGTAGTGCTTGGTATAGGGGTAAAGGCCGGCATCTAAGAGCTTAGATACCACCGTCCGCTTGGTTTTCAGGGACCGGGCAGCCAAGTCCATCAGCCGGTCCAGGCGGGCATAGAAGTCTGACTGGTCCTTGGCCAGGTAGGCAATCCGGGGCAGGTTAATGGTAACCACCCCAATGCTCCCGGTTGATTCGCCGCTTCCGAAGAAGCCGCCGGATTTTTTCCGGAGCTCCCGGAGGTCCAGGCGGAGCCGGCAGCACATAGACCGGACATCGCTCGGCTCCATATCACTATTAATATAGTTGGAAAAATAAGGCGTCCCGTATTTAGCGGTCATTTCAAAGAGCAGGCGGTTATTTTCTTTATCTGACCAGTCAAAGTCCTTGGTGATGGAATAGGTCGGAATCGGATACTGGAAGCCCCGGCCGTGGGCATCCCCCTCCAGCATGACTTCAATAAAGGCCTTGTTGACCATATCCATTTCTGCCTGGCAGTCCCCGTAGGTAAAGTCCATGGGCTTGCCACCGACAATGGCCGGTTGGTCCGCCAGGTCGGCAGGGACGGTCCAGTCTAAGGTAATATTGGAGAAGGGCGCTTGGGTCCCCCAGCGGCTGGGGGTGTTGACGCCGTAAATAAAGCTCTCGATACATTTTTTAGTGGCCTCATAAGACAGGTTGTCGGTACGGACAAAGGGGGCCAGGTAGGTATCGAAGGAAGAAAAGGCCTGGGCCCCGGCCCATTCATTCTGCATAATCCCTAGGAAGTTGACCATTTGGTTGCAGAGGGTGGCCAGGTGCTTGGCGGGACTGGAGGTAATTTTACCGGGGATGCCACCCAGGCCCTCCTGAATGAGCTGCTTAAGGCTCCAGCCGGCGCAGTAGCCGGTGAGCATAGACAGGTCATGGATGTGGATGGCCCCACTCTTATGGGCTTCAGCGACATCCTGGTCGTAAATTTCGGAGAGCCAGTAATTGGCCGTAATAGCACCGCTATTGGATAAAATAAGGCCACCGACCGAATAGGTGACCGTGGAGTTTTCCTTAACCCGCCAGTCTTCTACATTCACGTAACTATTAACAATATCTTTATAGTCCAGCAGGGTATTGGAGACATTCCGCATTTTTTCATGCTGCTTCCGGTATAAAATGTAAGCCTTGGCCACATCGGCATAACCGGCCTGGGACAGGACCTTTTCCACTGAGTCCTGGATATCTTCTACGCAAACGAGTTCATCTTTAATTTTCGGCTCAAAGTCTGCCGTTACCTTAAGCGCCATAAAATCAATAATATCCGGCGTATACTGACGCCCACAGGCATTAAAGGCAAGCACCATTGCCTGGGTAATTTTTTCAAGATTAAAAGGGGCTACAGACCGATCACGCTTTAGTACTTGATACATTGAATACCCTCCTATAAATTCTTTAGCTAACTTAAATGCTATCAGAACCCCCGGCGGATGTCAACGCAAATTACTAAATATGCCTACTAATTCCTATCACACTCGGCTTCAGATACTATATGTAGTATCTACCCTCTTAGGTCAGCATTCGGGCAAATGCTTCGGACTGCCTTTAGGCAGGCTTCTATCTCTTTTGGCGACAGGCTATGTAGTCCCGCCTGCAAGAGGTCCCCCTCATCTTTAAAGGTTTGTAAAAAATACCGGTCAACAGGCCCAATCCACCGGGCCAGGGCCAGGAGCCGGTCCGGGGTGTGGAATTCTTTGACCAGGGTCGTCCGGAACTCAAAGGGAATGGTCCCTTCCTTTAACAATTGCATAGTCTCCTGGACTGGGGCCAGGTCAAAATGCGCTAGGCCGATGGTCTCTGCGTAATGGAGAGGGTCATTTTTTACATCCATAGCTACATAATCCACCAGCCCCTGGTCCAGTAAAGGGGCCAGGCGGTCGGGCAGGCTCCCGTTGGTATCCAGTTTAACGGCAAAGCCGCGGTCTTTAACGGCCTGGATAAAGTCGGCCAGCCCTGACCAAAGCAGGGCCTCTCCCCCACTGATACAAACGCCGTCTAAAAGGCCCCGGCGGGTATCCAGAAAAGCCAGGACCGACTCAGGGCTGTGCTGGTCTTCAACCGGCAGCCGGTCTTCAGCCAAGGCCCCGTTATAGCAAAAGGGACACCTGAAGTTACAGCCGCTTAAAAAGACCGTCGCGGCCGTCTTGCCCGGATAGTCTAGTAAGGTCAGCTTGGTAATATTGCCAATCATAGACGCCACCCTTTCTGTACATCATCATTTTTCCATGCTATACTAAAAACCCAATTTATCCCTGTTTAATCCTCTCTTCAGACAAGAAAGGAGTCTTTATGCAAGTATCCGATGCCCACCTACTGCCAGCCGCAGCTAAGAAAGCCATGGTTTTGGAATCCTTACTCAACCTCGTCATCGTCGGTGTCATTACCGGCGTCATCTATGCCGTCCTCACGGCTTTCCAACTGCCGGCCCTCGTCATCCTCATTGCACGGGCCATTGCTGCTCTCGTCATTATAGCATTAATTGTCAACCTCATTGCCAGTATTACAGTTAAATACCAACGGTACAGGTATATTATCCACTCAGACTTAATTGCCGTCCGCTCAGGGGTCTTTACCATTACTCGAGAGTACCTCCCCATGCGCCGGTTACAAAAAGTCCATGTGGAAAGCGGGCTGATTAACCGTTTCTGTGGCCTGGCTGATATTGAGCTTTATTCCGCCGGCGGCACCCTCTCTATCCGCTATTTGCCGGCCGATGAAGCCGAAGCCCTGGCTGAAGACTTGAATAACAAGGTCAATGAACTGATTGCCGATGGGGAGGTTTTAACCCGTGTTTAATGGGCCCTTCAAACATGATAAGCGGATGATTCCGGCCCGGCTATCGGCAGGCCTGACCCTTTTTGCCGCCATCTCCTTTGGCCAGCTCGATGACCTGAAAAATATCCTCCAGGCCCTCCTGGCCGGGAATATTAAAGGGGCCATGAGCTATAGCTTCATCCTGGTTATTTTATTGGCCATCCTGGTCTTTAACGGCCTGGCTGCCTTTTTACAATGGCGCCGGCAGGAATTTATCCTCACTGACGACACCTTTGAAATGAAGGATACCAAACTGATCAAACGCCTGATGCGGATCCGCCTGGCGGATATTTCCAATGTCCAAATCAAAGAGCCCCTGGGCTGCCGGGCCCTCGGCATTGCTCAAGTTTGTATCAACACCAATACCCGGGCGACGGCCTCCAGGACGGATATGACCGTCTACCTGGCCAAGGACCGGGCCCTGGCCCTCAAGGATGCCTTAAAGGGCGGTGCCCTAGCCAAGCAGACCGGGGAAGACCGCGACCTCGCCCCCGAAGGCGACCGACCGGCTTGGGGCAAGCACTATTCCACCCGGGAGCTGGCCAGGCATTGGCTCCTGAGCCTGTCCTGGTTCTCCCTTTTTGTCCTGGCCCTTGGGCTTATTTGGGCCGGCCTGGCTGCCTTTATCGTCCTGGTCCTAGGGGGTAGCCTGGCCTGGCTACCCATCAATGAAATCGGTAAGCTAGCCCCCCTGGCCATCCTGCCCCTTTTAACCGCCTTTATCTTCCCCTTTATCCGGCAAACGGCCCTGACCTGGATCCGCTGGTGGGACTTTCGCGTAGCCTATGACGGGGACCGCCTCCTCTTAGAGCATGGCCTCTTAACCCGAAAGTCCTTTACCATGCCCATTGACCGAATTCATGCCGTAACCATTGAGCAAAACTTTATCGGCCGCCTCCTGGGCTACGGGTCGGTGACCGTGGTCAATGTCGGCCTGGAAGATGAAAATGAGGGTCTCTCTTCCCAGCTCCTCCTGGCCGCCCCCCTGGGCGAGATTTTTAACCAGCTGGAAACCCTCCTGCCGGGCACGACCTGGGCACCAAGCCTAGTCCAGCAGCCCAAACGCAGCATGGTCCCCCTGACTTTTAGCAGCCTGGTGGTCCTGGTCCTTTTGACCGGCTGCCTTCTCTACTTTATCCCGGGGGTCTGGAAGCTGATGGCCCTGCCGCCGGTCCTCTTCTTCCCCCTCTATGCCTTAGCGGCCAGTCGGACACCCGGTGTCCAATGGCAGGGTGACCAGATTGTCCTGGTCGAAGGCACCTTTGACCGGCGCTGGCACTTCCTCCATGAATGCCACATCGAACAACTGGCCATTAGCGAAAAATGGCTGCCCCGCCTACTCGGCCTATCCCAAATCACCTGCACCATCCTCTCCCCTTCAATCCTAACCGCCAGCTACCTGTCCGGCTACTACCCCCTCACCTTCTGGTCCCCCTTCTTGAAAAAGTGGGTCCGGTGGAAGGACCGGCAGTTGAAGGCAGAGAAGGCCAGCCCCAACTAAAAAGGGCTGTTGCAAAATAGCTCTCTTAATAACGTCACAAGGCCCGTCTCATTTCGAGACGGGCCTTGTGACGTTAATGTAAAGAAGGTCTACCATCAGGTAGGGATAGGCTTTTTCTGTTAGCTGGGCATGTTGCCATTCACGAACCATTCCATCAAGTTCTTTGCTAAAGTTAGCTACAAAGGATTTAGAAATCTTTTTTCTACATAGCTCCTCTACAATTTACGTGTGGAAACCTATTGGACATATATTTCTAAGACAGAAGTAGGGAGGGCTTTTTCATTAGGTTGATAGCGGCCAAAACATCCGTCGAGAACCGGCCATCTCATGTTCTAGGCACCCGGAGGGGCAAATGACCAATTCGTGTGCTATAACCCCCTTCATGGTAGCCATTACGATGACTTGTGCGTTCATGATTACGCTCGTAGTTGCCAACCTTGATGTGTTCATCTCGCTCCTGTTCCATGAGTGGGTTAAAAACATTGTACCGCAAAAGGACTGATATAACCTCTTTTGCTTTTACATAAGTATATGGACTCTATCATTCTATGGATGCAGCTATTAACAACTAAAATATTTGTAACGTTTTTGATGTATGGTCGTCTAATATATGAAAAGAGTTTAGGGGGTGTGATTATACAGTGGAGTCTAATTATGAAGAAGTATATGCAAAATATTTTCCTAAAGTGTATCTATATATTTTTACGATTTGCCATGATGAGCATATTGCTGAAGAAGTCACTCAAGAAGCTTTTTTTAAAGCATTAAAGAATATAAGCTCATTCAAAGGCGAATGTAAACTTCAAACTTGGCTCTGTCAAATTGCTAAAAATACTTTATATGATTTTTACAAAAAAGAAAATAGGCAAGTGTCTATTGAAAATTACTCTAACGAATTAATCTCTGATATAGATCTAATTATTGCCTTTGAACAAAATAATCAGATAATTAAAGTGCATGAATGCTTGCATCATTTAGAAGAACCTTATAAAGAAGTATTCACTTTAAGGATATTTGCAGAATTGTCCTTCAAGCAAATTGGTGAATTGTTCAATAAAACTGATGGATGGGCAAGAGTCGTATTTTATAGAGCTAAGAAGAAGTTATTGGAGGAATTAAAATGAAAATTTCATGTAAAGTAATTGAAGATCTTCTTCCATTATACATAGATGAAGTGTGTTCTGAAGAAAGCAAAAAACTAATAGAAATTCATTTGACAGGATGTAGCAGATGTAGTGAAATTCTCGAACAAATGCAATCAGATTACGAGCCACAAAATAATATAGAATTAAACTTAAAAGACGCTGAACCTATTAAAAATTTATCAAATGCCTGGAACAAGAAGCTTGTAGGGTCAATGTTAAAGGGAGTTGCATCTACATTATTTATTGTGTCTCTTATATTTTTACTGGTTTATATTTTTGTTGGAATACAAATAGGATAGTTTTATAGGAGGATATTTTATATGCATTCAAGAAGCAAAAAAGTATTTATCGTCTTTGGTATCCTGCTTTTCCTAGTTCTTTTGAGTTTCATTGCAGTTAAAACCAAGTAGAGGGGTGATACAGATGGAGAACTTGAAAATTGAAAATGTGACAAAAGAATATAGGGAAAGTGCCCTTTTGGATAATGTGACGTTTGATCTTGAAAAAGGAAAAGTATATGGATTGTTAGGAAAAAATGGAGCAGGCAAAACGACACTTCTCAAAATAATTGTCAAACTGATCCCTATGGATAATTATAAGGGGAGGGTGAAAATTTTAGATTCAGAGAAAAAGATATCTGCTTTAATTTAATTAGTGATCCATCTTGTTATATGAATCTGACTGTTAAAGATAATTTGAAATTATATTCATTTCTATTTTATGACCGTAAAGTGGCAAGAGAAGAAGCTATCTGTAAAATGATTGATGACTTTAGGTTAAAAACAATGATTAATCAAAAAGTCAGGTCACTATCTTTAGGAATGTTACAAAAGTTAAAATTGGCTTTGACATTTATGCCGAGTACTAGCATCTTAATATTGGACGAACCTTTTAATGGTTTGGATATTGAAGGTGTTTTACTCTTGAAAGAGAAAATCAATGAAGCAAAAAATATGGGGAAAACAATTATGATAACCAGTCATAATACAGAACAGTTAGCAAATCTTTGTGACAATTTTGTTATATTACATGAATCTAGAATATATAGTGTAAGTAAAAATCAAATTAAGGATAATAGTCTAGAAGATATTTACTGCAATACTAGAAGATATTTACTGCAATATCTTACTTGAAGGAAATGATTATGTTAGTTAAAAGAGATTTGTTTAGAGCCTTAAAAAGCTTCCATGTCCAATCTGCCTTGTTATTTACTATTCTATTGAGTGTTTTATTTACAATCCTTATAGCTACTGGCCAAAAAATTGGGATATCTATCTTTGGTGAACTCATTACTTATAAAGATCTATCTGAGGTCCTCATGAATGGATTAAATTATACTAAAGGGTTGGGATTTTTAATAACTTTTATTATATCCATATTTATTGCACAAGAATATCAATACAACACTTGGCAACACTATCTATGTTCAGGTAAAACGCGCTTAGAGATTTACCTTGGAAAATACTTATTTTCTTTATTAATTGCTCTAACGGTATTTCTTTTGTATACATTTTCGTCTTATATCACCTCCTTCATTCTAGGAAAACCGCTCGATATTAATCAAATACTTTTTGTAGTAAGTAGGGGGATGATTGTCTACACATCATTAGCAAGTATCGTTGTATTAATTTCTATGAGCCTTAAAAATTATATATCCAGCATTTTGTCATCCTTTTTCTTTGTGTTTTTTGAAAAGGATATTTTGATATCGGTTATAAGCCTGCTTAAAAAGATAAACTTAGACATAGTTTTTGTTGAAAATTTTACTTTGATGAAGATAAATACTGCAGCTCAAATTGAAAATATCAATATATTTACAGAAATGGTTTTCCCTTGTGCATTTGTGATGATCTTGACGATCATACTAGGATGTTATTGTTTTTCAAAGCATGAATTGTAAAAGGATGATTTTATTCAGTATTTAGATGACTAAAATTTTATGGATGAGGTTCCTTGGCGTTTGACGGGCATCTGGGGACCCCGTTTTTTACACCAACTTTATTGACGCAACTCTTTCTACTGAAAATATTCTCATAAAAAACGGGGCTGTGCCGAATGATTTTACACATTCTGACACAGCCCCGTTTATATGTCCATCTAGGCCACTTGGGTCAAATAGGCCTGAATCCGGCTCTTGACCTTATCCGGGCCCATAATCTGCTGGACACTCCAGAGATCAGGGCTGGCCATTTGGCCGGTAACTGCCAGGCGGATAACGGCACTGACATCGCCGACATGGCCCTTGTAGCTGTCCGGGTCCTTTTTATAGTCTTTAGGCCGGGCAGCATAGCCCAGGTCGGTGGCGATATCTCGGACTTTGCCAAACCAGGCGCTGTTGTCATCGGCCGGGTCATAGGTCTCAAGGTAGGCCTCTAAAATGGTCCGAGCCTCTGCCGGGGGGATATTATCCGGCAGGTCATCCTTCACTTGGAACCATTCATCAAAGAAATAGCTGACATGGGCCAGCATTTGTTCTGCATAGACCAGGTCTTTCCGCGGTTTCTTCCCATCGCGGCCAATGGCCAAAAGGCGGACCAATTCTTCCCGATGGGCCTGTAAAAGGGGGGCTGCCTCTGGGGCATAGTCTTGGGCCCAGTGGATTAAAAAGTCGGCCAGGTCTTCTTCTGAAATATGGAGGAGGCTCTCTTTAGCCACGTCATCCAGCTTGACCATGTCGTAGAGGGCGCCGGAACTGGCCATCTTATCCAGGGTCACCTGGAAGTCTTCCAGGGGGGCCTCCGGATGGGCCAGCCGCCATTCTTCATAGTCGGAGTTGATGAGGATCATGAGGTACTCCCGGACGGAGGTCGGATGGTAGCCCTTTTCCATATAGTAGGAGAGGGCCATTTCGGGGTCCTTCCGCTTGGAGAGCTTGCGCCGGGTGCCGTCATCAATCTTCATCAAATGGGCGGTGTGGCAATAGAGGGGGGCCTGCCAGCCAAGGATTTCAAAGAGTTCCAGGTGGATGGGCAGGGTGGCTAGCCATTCTTCTCCCCGGATGACATGGGTGGTCCGCATGAAGTGGTCATCGACCACATGGGCAAAGTGGTAGGTGGGGATGCCGTTGGTCTTTAAGAGGACTACATCCTGCTTGTTCGGGTGGACGGTAACATGGCCGCGGATGCCGTCCGAGACCCGGTAGCCGTCACCGGGTAGGGCCCGAGACCGTAGGCGAAGGGTCCAGGGACTGCCGGCATCCAGCTTGGCCTTAATTTCCTCAAGGCTGAGGGTCCGGTCCTTGGCCCATTTACCGTAGTAGCCGGTATCTGCCTTTTCGGCCTCCTGCTGGGTCCGCAAGGTGGCCAGGTCCTCTTCTGTGGCAAAGGAGGGGTAGGCATAGCCCTGGGCCACCAGGTGTTTGGCCATGACATGGTAGATACCTGCCCGATCACTTTGGTGGTAGGGGCCATAGGCGCCCTTTTCTTCTGTTTTGAAGACCCCTTCATCATAATGAATGCCAAAGTAGGCTAAGGCATCGGTGATGACATCCTCTGCCCCTTCGACATACCGCTTATGGTCGGTATCTTCTATCCGCAGGAAAAAGCGGCCCCCACTCTGGTGGGCTAACCGTTCATTGATTAAGCCGGTATATAGGTTCCCAATATGCATAAAGCCGGTGGGCGAAGGACCCAGGCGGGTGACAAAAGCCCCTTCCGCCAGGTCCCTTTCGGGATACTTGTCCTCTAAATCTGCCGGGGTCAAGTCAATATCCGGGAAGAGCCACTGGGCCAGTTGTTGATGATCCATAATGCCTCCTTACAAAGCACACACATTTGACAAAATAAAAAACGGTTCCCTGTGGAACCGCCGTCATAACCCATAGGGGAATCGAACCCCTGATTCCACCGTGAGAGGGTGGCGTCTTAACCGCTTGACCAATGGGTCATAAGCTACTTATATTTTAGCGAATGCCCCCTGATTTGTAAAGGCCTCTGGGCCAATTGATGATTTGACCTCCCGGGGTCAATAAAACCTTGACCTCTCTAAGACAATCAACTAGAATAACAAAGGTTTAGACATCTACTCGTATAAGGGGGTCTTTTTATGGCAAAAAAATTTTATGATGTAGAATCGCGTCCGCCCTGGCGGGAAAGTATACCCTTATCCGTCCAGCACTTATTCGCTATGTTCAGCGCTTCCATTTTGGTCCCAACCATCCTGGGGGTCAATCCTTCGGTGGTCCTTTTCTTCAATGGGATTGGGACCCTGCTCTTTATTTTTATCACCAAGGGGTCTTCCCCGGCTTATTTGGGGTCAAGCTTTGCCTTTATTGCCCCCAGCCTACTGATCATTAATGCCCAGGGGATGGGCTATAGCTACGCCCTGGGAGGCTTTATCGCCTCGGGCCTGGTCCTTATGTTGGTGGCGGGTCTGGTTTACTTCTTCGGGGTCAACTGGATCAATGCCTTACTGCCACCGGCGGCCATGGGGGCTGTCGTTGCCTTAATCGGTCTTGAACTGGCCGGCACCGCCGCTAAAATGGGCGGCATCGTTTTAGAAGAAGGGGCCAGCGTGGACCTGACCCGGGTCGCTGTCTTCCTGATTACCCTGATGGCTGCGGTCCTGGGCTCTATTGTACTCCGGGGCTTCTTGGCCCTTATTCCCATCCTTTTGGCCATCATCATTGGCTACATCGCTGCTGCCATCGTGGGGATTGTTGACCTGACGCCGGTGCAGGAAGCCAGCTGGTTTGCCCTGCCGGCCTTTAGCCACCCCACCTTTAACTGGGGGGCCATGACCATTATTCTACCGGCCACCCTAGTCGTCATCAGTGAGCACATCGGCCACCAACTGGTCACCGGGAAAATCATCGGCCGGAACCTCATCCGCAAGCCCGGCCTCCACAAGACCCTCTTTGCAGACGGTTTCTCCACCATGCTTTCCGGCTTTGGCGGGTCGGTCCCGACCACAACCTATGGTGAAAACATCGGGGTCATGGCCATGACTCGGGTCTATAGTACCTGGGTGATCGGCGGGACAGCCGTCCTCTCTATCCTCCTGGGCTTTATCGGCAAGGTTTCTGCCCTGATTCAGTCCATTCCACCGGAGGTCATGGGTGGGGTTAGCTTCCTCCTCTACGGGATGATCGGGGTATCCGGCATCCGCCTGCTGGTCGATGCCAAGGTAGACTATAACCTGCCCCGTAACCAGGCCCTGACCGCTATCCCCTTTATCACCGGCTTATCCGGTGCCTATGTCCAGCTGGGATCGGTCAAGCTGACGGGCATGGCCTTAGCCACTGTCGTTGCCCTCTTCCTGGGCCTCCTCCTCTTTGTTTTAGACAAACTCAACCTGACCCAAGACCGGGCCGCCTTAAAGTAAGTAAAGAGCACCTACAGTCACTGCCCCTTCTAAAGGGTAGGCAGCTGACAGCTAGGTGCTCTTTTTTATTTATTCGGCCGAGGTCTCTATAAAGGAGCGGATAACTGATAAGAAGGGGGCGCCGTACTTGGCGGCCTTAACGGCCCCAATGCCATGGACCTCAAGCAGGGCCTCTTCTGTGACCGGCATCCGCCGGGCCAGGTCCTGGAGGGTCCGGTCGGTAAAGATGATGTAGGGGGGCAGGTGGAGGTTCTCAGCCATATCTCGCCGCAATTGGCGCAAGACCTGCATGAGTTGGCCGTTGACATCTTCTGTGGCCAGCTCAACCTGGTTGGTCCGCTCTTTAAAGGGCCGGTTCATGCTCAGCTGGACCTTGCCCTGCAATAGGGCCCGGCTTTTTTCGGTCACTTTCAGGACCGGGTAGTCTTCCCCTACGACGGCCAGGTAGCCTTCTGCAGCCAGGAGGGTCATAATATCCCGGACCTCCCCCTTACTGCTCTTGGCCAAGAGGCCATAAGTGGATAGGTGGTTAAAGCCCTCCGTCCGGATGCGGTTGGTATTGGCCCCCCGCAAGACGTCGATGATCAGGCTGGTCCCGTAGCGCTGGCCCATCCGGATGACGCAGGAAAGGACCATTTGGGCCTTTTGGGTGACATCTGAGGTCTGGATCCGGCCATCACAAATGGCGCAATGGCCACAGGGCCCGGTCTTCTCCCGGTCCGGCTGGAAGTAGTGGAGCAGGTACTGGCGCAGGCAGGTCCCGGTATAGACATAGCCCAGCATGGCATTTAATTTCCGGCGGGCATCCGGCTCATAGCTCTGACTGATCAGGAAGAGGTTGGTCATAATATCCGCTGCATGAAAGAAGAGGACCGCTTCAGCCGGGGCCCCATCCCGGCCGGCCCGGCCCGCCTCCTGGTAGTAACTTTCCATATTTTTAGGGATATTGTAATGGATGACCCGGCGGACATCCGGCTTGTCAATCCCCATGCCAAAGGCATTGGTGGCCACCGTCACCTGGACCCGATCATTGATAAAGGCCTCCTGGTTGGCTTCCCTGTCTTGGGCGGGAAGGCCGGCGTGGTAGGGAACCGTTGCCACCCCCTGGTTATTGAGGTAGTCGCAGACGTCCTCCACTGTCCGTCTGGTTGCACAGTAGACAATGGCACACTGGCCATCGGCCAAGAGAGATAAGAGGGTCTTCTTCCGGTTGGCCGGCGCCAGTACATTAAAGTAGAGGTTGGGCCGGTCAAAGTCCGCCACATAAATGAGGGGATCCTCCAGGCTTAGGCCGCTGACGATATCCTTTTGGACCTGGGCGGTCGCCGTCGCGGTTAGGGCGGCAAAGACCGGCCGGGGCTTGAGGTCTGCCAGGCTGGCGGCAATCTGCCGGTAGCTGGGCCTAAAATCATGCCCCCATTGGCTGACGCAGTGGGCTTCATCAATGGCCACCAGGCCCAGGTCCAGCTGTTTGAGGGCCCGGAGAAAGCCCTCCTGCCCCAGACGCTCAGGGGCAATATAGAGCAATTTCAGCTGGCCGGACCGGGCCGCTGCCATAATCTCATGGTAGCGGTCCAGGTCGGTCTGGGCATCAATCTTTTCAGCAGCAATGCCCAATTCCCGCAGGGTATCTACCTGGTCCTTCATCAGGGAAATGAGGGGTGAGATAACCAGGGTTAGGCCTTGTAACATCAGGGCTGGAATCTGGTAGCAGAGAGATTTCCCGCCACCGGTGGGTAGAATACCCAGGATGTCCCGCCCCTGTAAGATGCCGGCAATGAGCTTTTCCTGGCCCGGGCGGAAGTCATCATAGCCAAAGTATTTTTTTAGTAAAGTCCTCGCCTCTTGCATCTGCTGCCTACCGGTTTCTCTTGGTGCCATTGTAAATAAAGGCCCGGGGGTCCATCTTATAAAAGCGCCCCTTATCAATGCCAAGAGGAACCAGGCATTTGGGACAACAGATTTTATGGGCCTGGACCACCGGCTCATTATAGACCTGGGCAATCCGGGCCTTATGGCAACGCAGGACTTCTCCCGGCCCGATTTTATCATATTTCCAAATTTTTTCTTTGCACTTGGCGCAACGAATCACTAACATAGCAGGCCTCCTTGGCATCATTGTAGCATAGGCGGCTGACTTCAACAAATAGGTGCGAAAAAGAGCCGCCCAAAGGGCGGCTCTAGTCAGTTAATCTTATAAGGCTTCCAGGGCCTCAGTGAGAAGGGGGATAATCTCATACATATCGCCGACAATCCCGTAGTCACATTGGGCAAAGATGGGGGCATTAGGATCTTCATTGATGGCTACGATGACCTTGGTATCCTTAATCCCGGTCAGGTGTTGCTTTTGCCCGCTAATGCCGGCACCCAGGTAGAATTGACCGGCAAATTTCTGCCCGGACAGGCCTACATACCGGGTAAGGTCCATCCATTCTCTTTCTTCAGATATCGGGCGAGAGCAGGATAGGACTGCCCCAAAGGCCTGGGCCAATTTTTCCATCATTTCCCGGTCTTTGGCATGCTTTAAGCCCATGCCGAAGGCCACCAGCCGATCAGCCTGGCCGATGGGACCGAAAATATCGTCAACCCTTTGCTTGTCAAAGCCCTCTTCTTTCAGGGCCTTGACCAGGGCATCGACCCGGTCCTGGCTGGTTCCTTCATCAAAGATCTGCATCTTCCGTTCATTCTGTGGCGCCGGGGCCTTGTTATCCTTCTTAACCGGCTTATCTTTCTTCTTTCGTGGCATCAGGTGGCTGGCGATAACCACCCGTTGGATTTCATTGGTCCCTTCATAGATAGCTGTAATTTTAGCATCCCGGTAAAAGCGTTCCACCGGCAAGCCCTTGATAAAGCCGGACCCGCCGAAGATCTGGACCGCTTCATCAACCACTTCCAAAGCAATGTCGGAGGCATAGAGCTTGGCCATGGCACTCTGCATCCCATAATTTTCATGGGCATCCTTCATTTCCGCTGCAGAGTAGACCAGGAAGCGGGCGGCCCGAATCTTAGTCGCCATATCTGCCAGCTTAAAGCTGACCCCTTGCTGGGCTGCAATCGGTTTACCAAACTGAACCCGGTCTTGGGCCCGTTCTAAGGCTTGTTCATAGGCCCCTTGGGCAATCCCTAGGGCTTGGGCGGCAATCCCAATCCGGCCACCGTCTAGGGTCATCATGGCGATTTTAAAACCTTGGCCAACTTCCCCTAAGAGGTTTTCCTTAGGCACCCGGCAGTTTTTAAAGACCAGTTCAGCGGTCGCCGAAGCCCGGATTCCCATCTTATTATAGCGGGTCCCGAAGCTGAAGCCTTCCGTCCCTTTTTCAACAATAAAGGCCGTAATCCCACCATGGGTCCCCTTTTCCTTATCGGTTGCCGCAAAGACCACATAGACATCGGCTTCAGGGGCGTTGGTGATAAAAATCTTGGTCCCGTTTAAGATATAATCGTCCCCGTCTAAGACAGCAGTGGTCTCGGTACCACCGGCATCAGACCCGGCATTTTCTTCAGTTAAGCCAAAGGCGGCCAGTTTTTCCCCTTTTGCACAGGGCACCAGGTATTTTTGCTTTTGCTCCTCTGTCCCAAATTCAGCAATCGGCCAGGTCCCTAGGGAGTTGTGGGCAGATAAGATAACCCCCACACTGGCATCAATCCGGGAAAATTCTTCGACAGCGATGGCATAGGCTTCGTTACCCATTTCCTGGCCGCCGTATTTTTTCTCAAAGGGCAGGCCCATCCAGCCCTTTTCGCCCATCTTTTTGACAATTTCTTCCGGGAAAATGCCTCTTTCATCCAATTGGAAGGAAAGGGGAGCAATTTCCGATTCTGCAAAGGCACGAATCTCTTGGCGTAATTTTTCATTCTCCGGGCTAACCTTATATCTCATGAGGTCTCCTTTCATATTTAGCAAGAAACTTGTCTCTATAAAGTAATCATACCCTTACTAGTATTATTTCATTGCAAAATATTCATTAAAAAGCTGAAAAATCATAAATTTTTTATAAAAAACCAGGGGCATAGATACAAGCCAGTCCGACTTCGAGACAATACAAAAGATCCGCCCGAAGGCGGATCTTTTGTATTGGAGTGAAATGAAAAAATGGAGTAACCTAAATAAAGCTTAGTTTTCTTCTTTGGCTGCTTGTTCAGCAGCGATGGCTTCCGTTAAAGCCGGAACAATGGCGTGCCAGTCACCAACAAGGCCAACGTCTGCAATGTCAAAAATAGGTGCAGAGGCATCCTTATTAATGGCAATGATATAGCCGGATTCTTCCATCCCAGCCAGGTGCTGGATGGCACCAGAAATACCAATGGCAAAATAGAGGTCCGGACGGACGGTTTTACCGGTTTGGCCGACCTGTTGGTCTTTTTCCAACCAGCCGGAATCAACGGCTGCACGAGAGCCGGCAACAACGCCACCCAAGGTATCGGCTAATTTTTCTAGGATGCTGAAGTCTTCAGCGTTACCAATCCCACGGCCGCCGGAAACCAGGACTTTGGCTTCCTGGATGTCCATTTTTTCGCTGACCTTGCGAATAACATCCTGGACTTCAACAAATTTATTATTGGGGGTTAAGTCCGGTTTCCAGTTCAGGACTTCAGCCTTAGCCTCGTGGTCTACCGGACGTTTCACCATAACCCCCGGACGGACGGTGGACATTTGCGGGCGGAAGTTCGGGCACAAGATGGTTGCCATCAGGTTCCCACCAAAAGCCGGCCGGGTCATCATCAAGTCTTTGGTATCCGGATCGATTTCCAACTTGGTGCAGTCTGCAGTCAGGCCGGTATGGACACGGCCGGATACACGCGGCGCCAAGTCACGGCCAATAGCAGTTGCCCCATAAAGGACAATGGCCGGATGGAAGGTTTCAATCGCATGGTAGATAACAGAGGTATAGGGTTCAGTGGTGTAATGCTCCAGGCAGGGGTCATCAACGACGATGACTTTTTGAGCCCCGCGGGCAGCCAAGTCGTCAGCTAAATGGCCAATGTTATGGCCCAGGACAATAGCGGTGACCTCAGTATTTAAGTCTGCGGCTAATTCCCGGCCTTTACCGATTAATTCATAGGCTACATTAGATACTTTTCCATCTAATTGTTCTGCAAATATAAGTACGCCTTCATAAACGTTTTGATCTGGCATATCGTTCTCACCCTTTCTTACAGCATGAAGCGCTCTTTGAGCTTGTCCACAATGTATTCAACCGATTCTTCCGGGCTGGCTTCAATCTTGGTACCGGCAGCTTTAACCGCTTTCGGGAAAGATTTGACAACTTTCGTCGGTGAGCCCTTTAAGCCAAGATCTTCGGCATTGGCATCAAGGTCATCAAAATGCACTTCAGTGATTGGTTTGTCAAAGGCTTTGAAAATGCCACCCGGGGTCATATACCGCGGTTCATTTAATTCTGCCAAGGCCGTAACCAGGCAGGGCATTTTTGCTTTAACGATATGGTAGCGATCTTCAAACTGACGTTTGACGATGACATGGTCGCCTTCAACCTTGAGGTCTTCAGCGTAACTGATATTGGGGATACCCAGGTGCTCACCGATTTGCGGGCCAACCTGTGCGGTATCCCCGTCAATGGCCTGGCGGCCAGTGATGATGAGGTCAAAGTCTAATTTCTTCAGGGCCAGGGAAATCGTATAGCTGGTGGCCCAGGTATCAGCGCCACCGAAGGCCCGGTCTGTTAAGAGGACACCGTCATCTGCGCCCATGGCCATGGCTTCCCGTAGAACAGCTGTTGCCTGGGGCGGCCCCATGGTTAGAACGGTAATATGGGCCCCGGTTTCTTCTTTAATGCGGAGCGCTGCTTCTAAACCGGACTTGTCATCCGGATTCATGATTGAGGGCACCCCTTCACGAATTAAGGTCCCCTTAACCGGATCCAATTTAACTTCTGTGGTATCCGGTACTTGTTTAACACAAACCACTATTTTCATTGAAAGTCCCCCCTTATGCCATCAGGTTCCCTGAAATGACCATCCGCATCACTTCAGAAGTACCTTCATAGATTTCTGTAATTTTTGCATCCCGCATCATACGTTCAACATCGTATTCAGCGATATAGCCATAGCCGCCATGCAATTGTACAGCCCGTTCCGTAACGAAGCGGGCACATTCAGAGGCAGACAGTTTCGCCATAGCCGCTTCATAGGAGAACCGTTTGACTTTAGGATCATCCTTGGCCAGAGCTGCCTTGTAAACCAGGTGTCTGGCTTCTTCAATCCGGGTAGCCATTTTAGCGAGTTCAAATTGGATATACTGGAATTTGCCGATGGCTCTGCCGAACTGCTTCCGTTCTTTGACGTATTGCAGGGTCACTTCTAAAGCGCCTTCAGCCAGGCCCAGAGCTTGGGCTGCAATCCCGATCCGTCCGCCATCCAGGGTGGTCATAGCTACACCAAAACCACGGCCTTCCCGGCCCAGCAGGTTTTCTCTCGGAATCCGGCAGTCTTCAAAGATCAGCTCATAGGTGGAAGACCCGCAAATCCCCATCTTCCGTTCTTTGGTCCCAAAGCTGAAGCCCGGGGTGCCTTTTTCAACGATAAAGGCTGAAATCCCTTTAGTCCCCAGGCTTTTATCGGTCATGGCAAAAACAATGTAGGTATCTGCCTCTTTACCATTGGTGATAAAGATTTTGGACCCGTTGAGGACGTACTCATCGCCATCGAGGACGGCCTTGGTTTGTTGGCCGGCGGCGTCGGTCCCGGCACCCGGTTCAGTTAAGGCAAAGGCCCCTAATTTTGACCCGTTGGCCAGGGGCACCAGGTATTTTTGTTTTTGTTCTTCTGTCCCGTTTTTTAATAAGCAATCTGCGCATAAAGACGTATGGGCGGATACGATAACCCCGGTGGTCCCGCAGACCTTGGATAATTCTTCAACAGCCAGGACATAGGTTAGGGTGTCACACCCTTGACCGCCGTATTCCTCAGGAATAGGAATCCCCATAAAGCCGTATTTTTGTAATTTATCCACTGTTTCCCGCGGAAACTCGTGGCTTTCATCAACTTCTTGTGCGTGGGGCTTGACCTCTTTTTCTGCAAAGTCCTTAAAGAGTTGCTGAGCCATGGCCCGCTTTTCATCTAATTGAAAGTCCATACAAATACCTCCTTTGAATTGCTAGCTTTCATACTACCTACAAAGCCATGTTTTTTGTGTAAAAATTCACTTGCTATTTTAAAAAAATTAAGACCAGAGAACAGCTTTTTTCCGATCTTTAAGAACAACAAAAAAATACCTTTTAAAAAACCGCCAGGTTCTTAAGAGATATTTTTGAAGCTTACCAATCGCTTTACAGGCATTATATCACAGTTGTTTATATTTGTCATAACATTATGGCTAGTTTTTTATGGAATCTTCATCTTTTTCTTTCAATTCAATTCTTCTTGCAACTTTCTACTACAACCTGCCCTTTTTAAGGGCTGAACGGCCTTAGTTTGTGCAAAAATACACAAAAAGGCTGGACCCCTCACAGGGCCCAGCCTTCTCTATTTATTTATCGTCTGCTTCGTCGTCAATATCAATAACATCTTCTTCCTCGTCTTCGCCAATGGTTGTCACCACTTCACCGCAATTTGGGCAAACGATATCCACCGCCTGATCATCTTCGGTATCATCGAAGTAAGCAATGGTTTCACCGCAACCAGGGCATTCCGATTCCATGTAATTGCCTAGGGTATTGAAATCATAGTCTTCAAAATCATCGTCATCATATTCGTCATCAAAGTCGAAGACAGCTTCTTCAACATCAGAAAGGTCTTCATCCAGTGCATCCAGGTATTCTTCCATTTCATCGGTTTCATCTTGAAGATAATCGACAACCAGTGCCATTTCTTCAATTAAATCGATTAATTCGGTATAAAACTTACCCGTTTTATCCTTTTCCTGAAGACCTAAACCATCAGCCAAACCTTTTAGATATGCGACGCGTTCTGAAATAGCCATGTCAATCTCCTTTCAAGGCGCCCCTTAGGCGCGTTCGATATAGTCACCGGTCCGGGTATCAATGCGTAAGACATCACCAGTATTGACAAAGAAGGGCACTTGTACAGTCACGCCAGTTTCGAGGGTAGCGGGTTTCGTACCACCGGAAGCGGTATCGCCTTTGATGCCTGGCTCCGTTTCAGTTACCTCTAGTTCAACGGTCGTCGGCAGTTCTACACCGAGAATCTCGCCTTCATAAGAGGTCACCTGGCAATCCATATTTTCTTTCAGATATTTTTCGCCACCGTCCAGAGCGCTTTCTGGGAGGCTGATTTGGTCGAATGTCTCATTATCCATGAAGACATAGCTGTCACCGTCAAAGTAGAGGTACTGCATTTGATGACGTTCCAGGGTGGCCTTAGGTACTTTTTCACCGCCGCGGAAGGTCATTTCAGTGGTAGAACCGGTTTTCAGGTTTTTAATTTTAGTACGTACAAAGGCTGCCCCTTTACCGGGTTTTACGTGCTGAAATTCGATAACCTGACAGGGATCACCATTTAATTCAATGGTAACGCCAGGTCTAAAGTCGTTAGATGAGATCATTCGTTTAATTCCTCCTCACAGTCTTGGTCAGTCAGCTATATTATACCGTGCCGGAACGGACATTACCACCTTTTTATTACAGGATTAAAAGGTCTTTCGGTGACCCGGTTAAGTTCCGGTGGCCATCTTTGGTTAAAACGATGACATCTTCAATCCGCACCCCGCCTTGGCCGGGCAGGTAAAGGCCCGGTTCTACGGTAATGGCTACATTTTCAGCCAGGGGATTTTTCTCGCTGGGTGAAAAAACCGGTTTCTCATGAATTTCAAGGCCGAGGGAGTGGCCCAGGCCATGGCCGAAGTATTGGTTCATACCGGCCTCTTTAAAGATATCAACGGCCACTTGGTGGATATCGGCGCCGATGACCCCGGCCCGGGCCTGGCTCAGGCAGGCCTTCTGGGCCTTGAGGACCAATTGGTAGAGGTCTTTTAACTGGTCGCCGGGCTCACCGATGGCCACCGTCCGGGTCATATCTGAGCAGTAGCCCTGGTAGCGGCAGCCAAAATCCATGACCACCAGGTCCCCCTTCTCCAGGGCTTTCAGACTGGCCAGGCCATGGGGGAGGGCAGCTCGGGCGCCACTGGCCACGATGGTATCAAAGCTGGTGCCCTGGGCGCCCCGGCGGCGCATTTCCGTTTCTAAAATCAGGGCCACGTCCACTTCTGTCATACCGGGGACCATCTTTTCGCAGGCCAACTGAAAGGCCGCATCCCCAATGGCTTCTGCTTGGCTAATCAGGGCAATTTCATCGACATCCTTCACCGCCCTTTGGGCATCGATTAAGGGGGAGAGGTCCACAAGGCGGTCGCTGCCAAAGAGGCCTGCCAGCATCTGGTAGGTCGGGTAAGAGGCCAGGCGGCCGTCAAAGCCGATGGGCTCCTGACCGGCAGCCTCTACCACATCTGCTAATTTACTGGCGGCGGTCATCCCGCCGACAATGGCCAGGTCGATATCCGGTGCTTCAGCCTTGGCCTGGTCCCGGTAGCGGCCGTCGGTCAATAGGATGGTCCCGTCAGGCATGATCACTAAAAAACCGAAGCTACCGCTAAAGCCACTATAATACCGCCGGTTCTCATAAGAGGTCACAATCAGGGCCCCTTGACCCTTGGCGGTCATTTCTTTTACGAGCGCTGCTCGCCGTTGTTGATAATCCATTTCTTCTCCTTCGGGGCTAGGCCCAAGTCATAGTAATGGTAAGTGGGTGCCTTGTCATGGGACCTGATTCCGGCCTCTATGGCTTCCATTAAGGCCTCGTCATTTTCCAACCGGGCCCCTTCCGCCGGATTGACATAGAGCTGGTCGGCCTTGAGCCGGCCGGCACCGGTTATCGTCACCCGGCCATCCAGGTAGATATTTTTAGCCTCGACCGGGGCGGCCAGTTGGAGGTCCCCATTAACAATCAGGTCACCATTGACTCGCAGGGGGGCCTGGACCGTCAAGGCCCCGGTCACATGGAGGCCTTCCGGTTCACTGTATTGACCCAGCTGGTTGAGGTCATCCTTGGGCCCTTTTTCTGACGGGGTGACCACCAGGGGCCCCAGGCCATAACGCACCAGCCAGACCCTAAAGCCATCTGTCTTACCATTCAAATCATAAACCATAATATCTTTACCGTCCAGGGCATGAGGGGTACGGACAGCGTAATATTTCCAGGTCTGGGTCCGGACCGGTGAATCCCCCTGCCGGGCTTGGGCCTGGACGGCTACCCGGTAGGCGTCCTCCCGCTTTAGATAAGCCGCTATGTGGTGGTTGGCGGAGAGGTCTGTATCAAATAAGGTAAGGGCGGCCCCCGGCGCCGGCAGGTCTTCCGGCAGGGCCTGGCGGGCTGCGCGAATGGCCCCATCCAGGAGGCTAGTCACAGCCAGGTCCTCACGGGCCGCTTCTCCACTGGCCACTTGAAAACGGATCAGGGCCAGGCCTGTCATGAGGATCACTATCACCACCGCAAAGACAAAGAGAACCAGGATGAGGGCCCCGGCCCGCTGCCTACCAGATAAAGGAAACCGACAGGGTCGACCCATCTTCCCCCTCCTTTATTTCCATGTCCGTGATGGTAGAAACCTGGGCCTTTTTTTCGAAGAATTGGTAAAAATCCAGGAGCTGGTCGGTCTTACCCTTAAGGCTAAGGCTGGTATGCCCGGTCTGGGGGTTAAAGGTCAGGTCCGGGGCGCCGACGGCAAATTTTTCCTGGGCCTTGTGGGTCATATCCAGGAGGTCCGAGGCCTGCCAGTGGCCGGTCGACCGGTCGCCCCCGGTCGATACCGTTTCCTGGCGACTGACCTGGTCCTTGTAGGCCTGGATCTGGCTCACCTGGGTCCCTATTTGAACCGCAAAAAAGAGGCCCAGAACGAGAATCAGGGCGATTAGTAAAGGTTTACGAACAGGCATGGCCCACCTCCTATGGGGCGAATGTAATCATCAATTGAAAGTGCCAGCGGCCGTCCTTTTCGCCGGCCTCTAAGAGGCGAACCTGGTCGACCTTACTCAGGCCCTCGACCTTGGCACAAAAGGTCTTAAGCCGGTCCTGAGAGGGAGCCTCGCCGGTGAGGGTTAGCTGCTGACCTTCCCCCTGCCAGTGGTTGACCACTATATCCGGTAGGGTTGCCGCATAAATTTCTTTGAGCCCGCCAGCAAAGGGAACCAGGGCCTCCATCGAAGCCCCTTGGCCGGCCTCATGGATAGGCGGCTGGGCAAGCTGGTCAGCCAGGCGGTTGGCCTGCCAGTGCAGGAGGACCAGACTGAGGCTGCCAACCAGGACCAGGGCCGCCAGCCCAATCCATAACCGTTTTTGGGTCGTCGGGGTCAAGGGTAGGGTGGTGCCGGGCAGGCCCGCCGCCCCTTGGGGTCCTTCTCCCTTGGTCTCCCGCAAGCCATCATCCGTCAGTAGGCCAAAGGCCTGGAGGGTCTCTTTAGCCTGGCTGATACGGTCGCTTTGGTCCATGGGCAGGAAAAGCGCCCCAAAGCCCTCGACCTGGGCAAACCACCTGCCAAGGCCACCGCCTTCATAGTAGCCGCTGCCATCAGGCCAGCCGGCACTGTAGTAAAGGTCTTCAGGCAGGAGCCGGTAGCCCCGTATCTTCAACCTGTCTTGAAGGGGCAGGGGGTTCCGCATATGGCAGAGGCTGTATAGGCTTAGATGGCTGCCGGCTGCCAACTGCCGGTAGTAGATCCAACCACCGGGACCGGCCTTGAGATGACCGGCCCGGTTTATGAGCATGTCTTGGCAGCTTTCGGGGCTGGCCGCACTGGGAACCGTCACCAGCTGCCAGTTACAAAAGTCAGCCGGTACCAGGACAAGGGACTGCTCTTTATCCGACTTGAATCTAAAAGGACCAGGGCCTTGCCTGGTTTGGTCCGCTTGGTCCCCGGGCGGGTCCTGGCCCGCTGAGGGATAAGGAACCCTTTTCCACTGGCCCTCTACTTGGTCATACAGCCATGTATCTTGGTTTGGCACACCCTCACCTCCCTAACTGAAATACTTGTTTTTGACGGACCCCCTTACCTGAAGGGGTCCGCCCGACCAGTTCCACTTCCAGGGCCGTGACCAGGTCTGCCTGGGCCGTCTCCTGACCGTTTTCATCTAAGTAGCGGACCTGGAACCCCTCTTTCGTCATGCCCGCATTCAGGGGCTGGCGGTCACTCCGGCCCAGAGTATCCTTGTGCTGGGACCGATAGACGACATAAGCCCCGGCCAACCGGTCTTCAGCCGTGCGGCGGGTATTTTCGTTCAAGCCATATTCAATATAATACCGCTGGGTCTCACCAAAGTTAATCGGGGTCCGCTTGGCCAGCCGTTTGTACAGGTAGACCCGGTTGGCCGCCAGGGGTGCATCATCCCTCATCGGGTGGACCCCGTCTGCCTCCCGGCAGTCTGTTGCCAGCCGGGTCATGGCATAGGTCATTTGGTCCCGCAGGAGGACCTCTTCCTCTATCTGGCTGCTCATCCGACTGAATTGCCCCAGAAACTGGCTGGCCATCAAAAGGACAATCCCGCTGATGACCAGGGCCACCAGGGCCTCTATAAAACTGAAGCCGGCCCGCCGCTTCATGATTCCACCTGCCGTAGGGTTACCAGTTCCAGCGGGTCATCCGGCCGGTCAAGGGTCACCGATACCACTTCCATGCCCGGCACTTCAGCAAAGTCTTTCACTTCCAGGCGATAGGCCTCCCCACTCCTGAGAGTTCCCTCCCCTGCCTCGCCCTGGTCCAGGAGCCTGACTAGGTCTCGGTCCACTTGGTCGGCTTGGCTAATCCGGTCCTCCCAACGGCTCATCTGTCCCAGGGTCGGTAGCAGGCCAAGAAGGAGGACGGCCAGGATAAATAAGGCCACAATCACTTCAAGGAGGGTGGTCGCTTTTTTTCTCATAAGAACTACCTCCCGGGGTATATTTGCCGGTAGTAAATCCGCCCAACGGCGTCTACAATGATATACCTTTGCTGACGGTTATACTTGAGAGTAAAGGTGGAGGGAAAAGACCGGGAGCTGTCCCGGTTCTCCTGCTGAAAGGTCAGGCTGCCGGACTGGTAGACCCTGCTTTTCAGCTGGACGACTTGGTCCGGCCGGTCATTATCCCGAAAGCGGATGGTGTAGCCGTTGGGCTGGGTCCGGACCTCTGCATAGCCGCCCTCCCGGGCCACCTGGAGTTGGGCCGTCCGCAGGTCCTGGTAGAGCTTCATCCCCTCCTGGTCAATCATCTTTTGCGCCAGAGGGACCTGCATGGCCGGCATAATCATTAGGATCAGCAGGGACATAATCAAGAGGACCATGAGGCACTCAACGAGCGTAAGGGCCCTTCGTTTCTTCATATCATTCCGTCTCCCTCGCTAGAACGACCGGCCGGTCCCCATCCCAGTAGCAGGCATAGGCCTGACCGGTCCCCGGGTCTGTCAGGGGCGCCTTTAGGTAACCCTTCTGGACCAAGGTCGCCTGGTCGGATGCCAGGACGCCATCAGCCGCAGCCACTTCCATTGCCGTTACCAGTAGCGCCCGGTCTGCCTCAATCCGCTGGTCCCTTTCTGTTTGAACCAGGCCGCCCAGGCGCAGGGCCAGGAGAAGGACCAGGGTAGCCATAATGGCTAAGACAATCAAGACTTCCGGCAAAGTCACTGCACGTTTCATAAGCCCTCCTATCCAAGAAAACGGTCATAGGTGCCGAGCAGGGGCAGGAAAAAGAGCAGGGCCACCGCCAGCACCATAGCACCTAACAAAACCACCGCCACGGGCTCGATAATCCGCATGAGAAAACGCTGCTCGATGTCCAGCCGGTCCCTATAGTAGTCTGCCGTTTGCAGGAGGGCATCCGGCAGATTCCCCGCCTGTTCTCCGGCATAGAGCAGGGTTCCCGCCAGGTCCGGGACAAAATCCAATTGCCCGACGGCCCTGCTGAGGGGCTGGCCGCTGTAGAGGTCCTTGACCACCTGGCCGATGCCCTCCTCGATAGGCCTTAAGTGCTGCCGTTTGCTCAAAAAGTACAGGCCCCTTTCCAGGCCGACCCCGGCCTGGAGCAGCCGCCCCAGACCACCGGCAAAAGAGATATACAAGCGCCAGGCTAAGAGGCGGTTGAGGCCGGGCACCTGTCGCAAGAGCCCCTGGCCCCATTTTCTGGCTTCAGGCTGGTGAAGCAACCACAGGCCGCCGGCCAAAAGCACCAGAGGTAGGGATAAGGCCAGAGCTAAGGCCGGTCCCGGGCTGGTAAAGAGATGGTTCAGACCGGCTAAGGGCTTCAAGGCTAGAGGCAGGGCCACCCCCAATTGGTCGTAAGTCCTGGCCAGGGTGGGCAGGATAAGGAAAATCAATAAATTAAAGAACAGGACCAGGAGTAAGAGCACCAGGGCCGGGTAGAAAAGTTGCTGCTGAAGGTTTTTCCTGAACCGCCGTCTTTCGGCCAATTCATCGGCTGCAGCGACCAGGGCATGGCTTAGGTCCCCGGTTAAGTCGCCGATTTCCAGCCAGTCGCCCACTTCCGGCGGTAGGTTTAGGGCCGAATTCCGCCAGGCCAACTGGATAGGCAAGCCCTTACCCAAGCCCCGGAGGAGGTCCTGGCAGATTATCTTGCTGTACCGTTTCGGGGCATCCTTTTCCAGGTAGGTCAGGGCCCGGGTCATCGGGATGCCGCTTTTCAGCATAAAGGCCAACTGCCTCAGCAGGAAAATCAGGGCCTCTTCATCAATGAGCAGCCAGCGCTTGGCCCGGTCAATCAAGCTCAAGGGTTCTTCCCTTAAGAGGTAGTAGCCCTCTGCCTGGAGCAGATCTGCCAAGGCCGTTACCGAGGCAGCCGCCTTCTCCCCTTCCTGGACCTGACCATCGAGCCGCATGGCTGTATACTTGAAGATTTTCATGATCTACCTCCCGGGTGAGGACTGGTCAGCCGGGCCTTCAAGAATCTCCAAACCCAGTTTTAAGGCGATGTCCTCTTCCATAGGCAGGAAACCCTTTTCAAGGGCCTGCCGGCGCAGGTCCGCCCCGGACAGGCCGGCCCGGATACCCGCCCGATCTGCCTCATCCGGCACCCAACATTCTTCGACAATGGCCAGCCCCGCCCCGTCCCTTCCTGTCTGGCAGGCATCCCCCGGTCTTTTTCTGGGCAGGAGCCTTTGGTTTTGACTGGCCAAGAGGACTGAGGCGATAAGGTCCCGGGAGACACCCAGGTCCAGGAGCCGGTGAAAGACGGCGTGGGCATCGTAGGCATGGAGGGTGGTCAGCACCAGATGGCCGGTCAGGGCCGCCCGGACGGCAATTTGGGCCGTTTCCGCATCCCGCAGTTCCCCCACCAGGATGACATCCGGGTCCATCCGCAGGATGCCCCGCAGGGCCCGGGGGAAATCCAGGTCCCGGCTCAGGTTGACCTGGATCTGGTTAACCCCCGACAGGTCGATTTCGACCGGGTCTTCAATGGTATAACAGACCAGGCCGTCATTCTTTAATTCATTTAAAAGGGTGTATAAGGTAGTGGTTTTACCGCTGTTGGTCGGCCCACTTAAAATAACCAGGCCATGGGGCGACTGGACCAACTGGCGTAAGTGGGCCGCCCTTTCCGGCCTGTAGCCCAGGCTGACCAGGGACCGACCCTGCCAAATGGCCGGCAGGAGTCTGAGCACCAGTTTTTCACCGTTTTTGGTGGCCAGGGAGGCCACCCGGACGTCAATCAGCTGCTGGCGGTAGCGGATGTTGAAGTGCCCGTCCAAGGGCAGGATATGCTCACCAATATCCATCTGACCGGCCAATTTGAGCCGGTTGATCATACTTTCCGCATAGGCCCGGTCCAGCTGACAGAGGGTCTGCATCTCCCGCTGACAGCGGATCCGGACCAGCAACCGGTCGCCAGGCTCAATATGGATGTCGCTGGCCTCTGCCGCCAGGGCCGCGATCAGGACTTGGCTAATGAGGTTTTCAATATTAGCGCCTGGGGCCGGCTGGTCCAGGTCCAGCCAAACCGGGCGCCCTCCGGCTGGCGGCCTGGACTTCTGAGGAGCCAGCTGCTGCCACAAGGCAACGTGGATAGCCGTCTCCTCGGTCAAAGCCAGGGCTAGGTCATCGCCGGGCAGATCGGACGGGCGGGTCCTGGCGGCAGTAACCAGGTAGCGGACACCATCCACCCGGGCCTGGAGGTAGCTGCCGGCCAGCTGGTCTTGAAAGTCATCCGTCAAGGCCAGAACCTCCCCATCAGCCAGGCTGACATAGGGTGCCCCATAGAAGGCTTCAAAGCTGGCTGGCCAGTCAGCGGGCAAATGATTTTCGGCCCAAGGCCCTAGGGCCCCCCCGGCCTCCTGGTAGGCCTTCATGTGCGATGGGTAAGCCTGGGCGATCCATTGACCAAAGTCCGTCATATCTGCGCTCCCTCCCTGCAATTTACTTAATTATCTGTTATTTTTATCTTACCAAGCTTAGGCCCCTTTGGCAACGTTTGTCGAAAAGAAAGACCCTATGTTTACGGGAATAAACATAGGGTCTTTGATTTACTTTTCTCGATTGGTTAGGGAAACCATGGACAGGGCTAAAACGACATCGTTTTCAGAAACAACCCTGATATTACCAATATATTCCCCCTGCCGCTTGGGATAGAGCTCTACAATATTTCTAATGGTCATTCCTTCAACAATGGGCTCATACAGCTGGATGCTCTGCACTTCCGGCTGGCAGACGGCATTAAACATCACCCGGCAGCCCACCGTTGCCGTTTGGGCACAGATAGAAGATAGGCTCCCGATGCTCATTTCACCATACTCATCCAGCATGAAGTCCGTCACCAGGCCGCTAACCTCCACTTGCGGAGTCCGCTGGGTTAATTCAAAGCCACTCAAGAGAACAATATCAGTGGTATCCCCAAATTGAGGCTGCTTTTGGGTGCTCTGCAGGGCCACAATAATATCCTGCCGGGTCACGACACCGGCCAGGCTATCGTCAAGGGAAACCACCGGCACAATCTCTGTCCCTTCCAGGACAAAGAGCCGGGCCAGGTAGCTCATGAGGTCATCGGGCTTGGCCAGGAGGGGGTTGGGGTCCATGGCATCCCCAATCCGGGAATAGGGCTCCCGGTTGGCCAGCAAGCTGGCGGTGACAATACCCGCCAGTTTCCCCTTTTCATCCACCACCGGAAAGTGGGTGTGGCGGGTTTGCTTGCAGAGTTGGAAGTAGTCCTCAATATGGTCATCGACCCGTAGGTAAGCCGGCTCCTCCGTCATGATATCCGCGACCATGACATAGTCCCGCCGTTTCACCCGCTCAAAAATCGTCTGGTTAATTAAGGAAATCAGTTCAAAAATATCATAAGGACAGGAAACGATGACCTGGTCTTCATGGAGGCGCGGAAAAACCTGGTCCCCGGTCCGGCTGTCATTGCCTAAAAGCAGGGGAAAGCGCTTGTCAAGGGCCGCCTTAACCACCTGGTCCTGTTTCAAATCTGTAATAATCATCGTCTGCGGATGGAGCCGGTCATTGTTCAAATCCTCCGGCGACAGGGCCACCAGGTAGGACTTGGGCACCTCTTCCCGGTGCTTCTCCCCATGGAGGATCCGCCCCTCCAGGAGGAGGCTCAGTTCATAGTAAGTCAGGGTGTCGATGGTCCGTTCCTTGTTTTTTTCAATCCGAAGGGTCCCGACCTTGGGTATAGAAGTCACATAGCCCTGGTTCTCGGCGTCCTTAATAGCCCGGTAAACCGTCCCTTCGCTGACCCCTAATTCCCGGGCCAACTGTCGGACAGATACCTTTTCACCGACGGGTAAGGATTCAATATGTGAAATAACCTGTTGATGTTTCGTTTGTTGCATAGGTCCTCCCATTTATCGCTATTCATTTCTCATGGCCACCTACAGGCTAGGAAATCGCCACACTTAACTGTACTATATCACAATCCAAAATTTCTGTCTATGTATGAATAGCCGCCATTTGACAAAGGGACTAGGCAACTTTATACTATTTTTATGACTATATTTAAGCGAGGAGATAGATATGACCAGCCCTAAAAAACGCCTGCTGACCGGGGACCGTCCCACCGGCCGCCTCCACATCGGCCACTACGTCGGCAGCTTAGAAAACCGTGTTCGTCTCCAGGATGAATACGATAGTTTTATAGAAATTGCCGATATCCAGGCCCTCACCACCCATTTCAAGCGGCCGGAACTCATTTCCGAAAGCATCATGCAGGTGGCCATGGACAACCTCTCCGTTGGCCTGGACCCGAATAAGGTCACCATTTTTTTACAGTCACAAATTCCCTCTATTGCGGAAATGACCATTTTCTATTCCATGCTGGTGACCATGAATGTCCTGCGGCAGAACCCGACTGTCAAGTCCGAAGCCGCCAACTACGGCTATGAAGATATGACCTATGGCTTTTTTGGTTACCCCGTTAGCCAGGCAGCGGATATCACCTTCTGTGGCGCCCACCTGGTCCCTGTTGGCGAAGACCAGGCCCCCCACATCGAACTCTGCCGGAAGCTGGTCCGCCGCTTCAATGACCTCTATGCCCAAGATGACCCCTTCCTGGTGGAACCGAAAATGCTCATCGGCGACTTCCCCCGTCTGCCCGGTTTAGACGGCAATGCCAAGATGGGCAAGAGCCTGGGCAATGCCATCTACTTATCCGATTCGGAAGAGGACCTGCGCAGCAAAGTCATGACCGCCGTCACCGACCCCTCCCGGATCCATAAAACCGACCCGGGCCACCCGGATATTTGCGTGGTGGCCACCTACCATAGCGTCTTCTCCAAAGACCAGTATGAAGACATCTGCGACCGGTGTAAGGCCGGAACCATTGGCTGTGTCGCCTGTAAAAAAGAGCTCTTCAGTAACCTCAACACCCTCTTAACCCCCTTTAGGGAAAAGCGGGCCTATTATGAAAGCCATTTAGATGAAGTCCGCGACATCATTGCCGCCGGTAACGACCGGGCCAATCAAATTGGCGATGAAACCAGCCGCCGGATGAAAGAGGCCATGCACCTGGTCCCCCATTTAGCTAATGAAGACTGAAGTCAGCCCCCTATTCATCGTTTTTGAGGGCATTGACGGCAGTGGCAAGTCCACCCAGTTGGCCCGCCTGTCCGACCGGCTCACCGCTGCCGGCATCCCCCATAGCTGCCACCGCGAGCCCACCGATGGGCCCGTCGGCCGCCTATTGCGCCGGGCCTTAAGCAAAGAAATCGACCTGGATGAACTCACCCTGGCCCTCCTCTTTGCTGCCGACCGCAGCGAGCACGCCTTGCTGGTCCAAGCAGAACTGGCCGCCGGCAGGACCGTCCTCTGCGACCGCCACCTGCTCAGCTCCCTGGCCTATAACGCCCCGGACCTAGATGGCCAATGGGTCCATAGCATCAATGCCCCCATTCGTAGCCGGGTCCGGCCGGATATTACCTTCCTCTTCGACCTCCCCGTCGACGAGGCCCTGACCCGGGTCAGCAGCCGGGGCGAAGGGCGGGATCACTATGAAAAGCGGGAGGTTTTACAACAAGTCCGGGACCGCTACCTCTACTGGGCCGACCAACTGGCCGACCCCATCCTCCGTCTAGACGCCAGCCGGCCCATCGACAGCCAAACCGAAAGCCTGATCCAGTATTTGAAAGACCAGCACCATATGCCGCTTTAACCCAATCCCGCCTCGGCGGGATTTTTTGTAAAGGATGATCTCCCATGACTTCCCTGCTCATCATTGAAGACGACGCCTACTTGGCCCAGGGGCTAGCCACAGCCTTGGCGCCAGAAGTAGATACTGTATTCCATGCCGCCAACTATGTCGAGGCGGTCACCGCCTTGAAAGACCATCAGCCCAGCCTTATCTTATTGGATATCCAGTTACCGGATGGGTCCGGCTTTGACCTCCTCCCCTTGGCGCAACTGGAAGCCGACCGGATCATCTGCCTAACAGTCAAGGATGCCGAGTGGGAGATTGTCCGGGCCTTGGAAGCCGGCGCCCATGATTATTTGACCAAGCCCTTCAGTCTGGCTGAATTACGGGCCCGGGTCCGGGCCCAGCTCCGCGAGTTAACGCCTAATCGCCATTACCGGGATGGCTACCTCCAATTGGACTTCAACCAGCTGGTCTTTACTGTAAAGGCTAGCGACTTATCCTTAAGTAGCCAGGAAATCCGTTTTCTCAGCCACCTGCTGGCCGCCGGTGGCCAAACGGTCAGCCGCCCCGCCTTAATAGAAGCTGTCTGGCCTATGGACCAGGCTGGCGGTGGCGACAATGCCTTATCCATGTTGGCAGCCCGCTTGCGACAGAAAATTGAACCCGACCCTCACCAGCCCCGGTATATTCAGACGGTACATGGCCGCGGCTACCGCTGGGGAGAGGAAGGCCCCCATGTTTAAACGCAGAAAGAGAGAAGACCGGCTGGCGCGTTTAGTGGATGCCATCAGCAGAGGCCAGCCCTTTTCCGTCACTTATAATGAAAGCCTTAGCTCTGCCTTAGAATCTCGCCTGATGGCGATTTGGCGGCGGCAGGAATGGCAAAAAGCCCAACTGGCCGAAGAAAGAAACCGGTCGGCTGCCTTAATTGCCGATATTGCCCACCAGTGCAAGACCCCCTTGGCTAACTTGCAGCTTTACAGTGACCTCCTCTCTGAAGCCCCCTTAGCCGAAGCGCAAGCAGCCCAAGTGGATGCCCTCCTAGCACAAACAGAAAAGTTGACCTTTCTTTTAGATGCCTTATTAAAGGGGGCTCGCCTGGAAGCTGGCCTGATAACGACCAAACCGGAAAAGGCCGCCCTCTTCCCCCTTATCCGGCAGGCTGTATCAGCTAGCCAACCGGCAGCTAGGGAGAAGGGGATTCGGATTAAAGTAGAGGCGCCGGAAACCTTCGCCTGCTATGACTTAAAATGGACTGCCGAGGCCCTGGCTAATGTTCTGGATAATGCCATCAAATACGCACCGGCAGAAAGCCTGATCCAAGTGGCTGTCCTCCCCCTCTCTTTTTATACACGTATTGATGTGACCGACCAAGGCCCCGGCATTATCCCTGGTGAAGAAGCCTATATTTTTAACCGTTTTTATCGGTCAGCCAGCGTTCACCAAAGCCCGGGCGTTGGCCTGGGCCTCTACCTCGCCCGTGAAATATTAGCTGCCCAGAAGGGCTACATAACCGTCCAGAACGTGCCGGGAGCCTGTTTTTCCCTTTATTTACCTAATCAAGCTGAATCTGTCTAAAGTGACAGATTCTTTTTTTATCCTGTCACCCTCCAGCCTGTCTGTCCTGCTATGATAAGGGTAGAAAGGAGTGACATTGATGTATATTTTAGAAACCCATGACCTCTGTAAAACCTACCACCAAGGCCAGCACCCTGTCCACGCCCTTATAAAGGCTAACATCCAAGTCAAAACAGGTGAGTTTGTCTCTATTGTTGGTCGCTCCGGCAGCGGGAAGAGCACCTTGCTCCATTTGCTGGGCGGACTGGACCAACCGACCGCCGGCCAGGTTTTTATTAATAGCCAGGACTTATATGCCTTATCCAGTGATGAACGGTCCATTTTCAGGCGCCGGGAAATTGGTTTTGTCTTTCAAAATTACAACCTTCTCCCCATGCTCACCGTCCGGGAAAATATTCACCTCCCCCTGGACTTGGACGGAGCCCCTTATGATACCGAGTACCTGGACCAAGTCTACCAGCTCTTAGGCCTAAATGAGTTGAAACACCGTTTGCCCAGTGAGCTTTCCGGCGGCCAGGCCCAGCGGGTGGCCATCGCCCGTGCCCTGGCTGCTAAGCCGTCCATCCTCTTAGCTGATGAACCTACCGGCAACCTAGACAGCCGGACCAGCCAGGATGTCCTGGCCCTCTTAGCTCGTACCCGTCGAAACCTGGGTCAAACCATTCTGATGATTACCCATAACGAGGCTGCAGCCCAATTGGCTGACCGTATCTTGCACATTGAAGATGGCCAGGTCGAGGTGGCAGCCCATGTCTAGCGTGAAGAATAAAAAAGTCCTGGCCCGGTTGGCCTGGGCCCGGATTCGGGCGGAGAAAGGCAGAACCGGCCTAGCCATCTTCGCCATCATCCTGACCGCCCTCATGCTCTCCGCCATCTTTACCCTTCTTTTCGGTGCCAACCAGGCCATGGAAAATGACCAGTTCCGCCAAGTCGGCAGTACGGCCCATGGAGAATTAAAAAACCTTTCTAATGAAGAGTTAAGCCGGCTTCAATCTTCACCGGCCTTTGAAGAGACCGGCCTGCGAGTAATTGCAGGCTTAGCCGTCAACCCCGGCTTGGAAAAAACCCAGGTAGAAGTGAGCTATATGGATGATCAGGCCGCCCAGTGGTCCTTTATCAAGCCGACTAGAGGCCATTTACCTCAAGCAAAGACCAAGGAGATTGCCCTTGATGAAGAGGTCCTAAAAAACCTAGGTCTACCAGCTGACCTCGGCAGCCCTATCCCCCTGGACATCCACATTGGCAAAAGCACCATCCGGGAAACCTTTACCCTAAGCGGCACCTTTCCCCATGAAGATAAAGTCTTGGCCTACCAGGCCCTTATTGCCAAAGACCAGGTCAGCCAGCTACTAGAAAAGGCCCACTTGCCCGAGGATGAATCCCTGGGTTTAGGCAAAAACCAACTGAGTGTCAAGCTCCGCTCCGCCCGTCATATCGAAGATAGCCTCCAAGAGGCCATCCAGGCCGCCGGCTACCAATCTAGCCAGCCGGACCAGGCGGATTTCATTGACTACGGGGTCAACTGGGGCTATACCCAGAGTAAGTTAAGCCAGATGGATGACCCCATCGTCGCCTTTGGTCTCCTCTTTATTTTACTAGCCGTAATAGCCTGTAGTGGTCTGGTCATTTACCACATCTTCCTTTTTTCTGTCAGCGATGATATCCGCTTTTACGGCTTATTAAAAACCATCGGTACTACCCCCCGACAATTACGTCGGCTGGTCCATCTAAAGGCCCTCTTTCTCGCCTTAGCTGGCATCCTGCCGGGGCTGGTTGCTGGTTGGCTGATCGGTAGCTTGTGCTTGCCCAAATTGCTCTCCCTCATCCAGTTAGACCTCGATTTTACCCTGGTGGCTGACCCCCTTATCTTCCTCATGGCCTTCCTATTTACCCTGGCCACCGTCTACCTGGCCACCATCGGCCCCGGTCGACTGGCCGCTAAAGCCGCACCCATTGAAGCCGTCAAATTTCAAGACCTACACTTATCTGCCAAGCGTCGGTTCCGGTCCCGGCCCCTCTCAGCTGGTCGCCTGGGCCTGATTCAAGTCCGGAGCCATCGGAAACGGCTCCTTTTAACAGCCCTGAGCCTAGCCCTGACCCTTTGGCTATTTACCAATGCAGTTAATTTATCCAATAGCTTCAGCGAGGATAAATACCTGTCTAAGATTCCCACAGACTTCGTCATCGCTGATGCCCGGCTCTTTGTTCCGGCCAGTAGCCATACAGCCCCGGCCCTGACCGACCAAGATATCCAGGCCATCCAGCCCTTCTTGCCTCAAGAAAGCTGGGGGGCAGTCTACCTGCCTAGCCACTCCGCCAGTGAGCAACTGCCGGCCAAGGACCTCCGCCGCATTTACAAGGAAAATTACGGTTATTCCGATGAAGACCTAAAAGCCTATTTAAAAGACGTCAGTACAGACGGCCAGGCCGCCAGTCCGATCCAGCTCTACGGCATGACCAACTTTACCCTGCAGAAGGCCCAGGTCTTGGAAGGTGACTTGGCTCCCCTAGCAGACCCCGAGCAAAAGGCTATTGCAGCTATTATCCGCCTGGATGATTACGACCAGCCCATCGAAAAAAGCCACCGCTTGCGTACCGGTGACCAGGTCCAGGTCTGCCTTGGCCCGCCAGACGGAGCTAGATTTGAAAGTTATACCGTCTGTGCAACCCTGGCCCTGCCCTATAGCCTGACCGCCCGCTATCAATTTGCCGAAGGCTATGTCCTTGATGCCGCCGCCCTCCAAAAGGCAGACCCCTCAGCCCAAGTCCAGCTCCTGGCCTTTGATGCCCCTAAAAAAGACCAGAGGGATATAGAGGATGGACTTAAGCGCTTATCCGCCACCACCGCCCTGGGTTATGAAAGCAAGGCCGGGGCCCGGGCAGACTTTATCCGCCTGCAAAAGACCCTAAGCCTCTTCACCGGCCTAATCGTTGCCGTCATGGCCACCATTGCCCTGGCCAACTACATCAATACCGTCCTAACCGGCCTACTTGTCCGGCGGCGTGAATTCGCCCTCCTCCAAGCTGTCGGGATGACCAAAAAGCAAGTCTACCAAATGGTTGTCACAGAAAACCTACTCACCCTCGGCCTGGCCATTGCCTTAGCCTTCTTCGGCCTACTGGCCAGCAACAGGCTGATTACCGAGGCCGTCAATGGCGCCGTCTGGTTCGCCGATTGGCAGGCCTCCCTAGTCCCCCTCCTTTATGTCTTGCCCTTCTTCCTGGCCATCGCCCTTCTTTTACCCCTCTTTGGCCTCCGCCGCCAGCGAGAAAGTCTCATGGCCATCCTCAAAAAAACCAGCTGACATACCCAAGGCATACAAAAGCCACAGCAAAGAACCTCTGCTGTGGCTTTTTCTTATCTGCTGGGCAGGATATGCATTTCTTGCAGCCCTTTTTCCAAGGCCAGAGACAGGAGATAGGCTAAGATGGCCCCTGCTGCCCCTTGGCCTAGGTTAGCCAGGTAGGAGAGGGCTGCCGGGTAGAGACCTACAAGGATGATTTCAAAAATAAAGTAACCAGTGGCCATGACCACGGCCCCGACCAGGACAGCGATGATCCGTCCAGTCGTGGTTGGAATTTTTTCAAAAATGATCCCGCAGACAAAGCCTTCCAGCCCCTTAACGACCAGGGTCACCGGGGCATAGACATAGCCGGTCAGGATATCGGCCAAGAAAGAACCCAGGCCCCCGGCCAGCAGGCCTCCGGTCCGCCCCATGGTGAGGGCCGCTGCCAGGAGAACCGCATCCCCCAGGTTCAGGTAGCCCTTAGTTAAGGGAAAGGGAATCCGGATCACCAGGGTACCGACACAGGTCAGGGCAATAAAGACCGCATACAGACTCAATTTTTTCGTGTCTAACTTCATATCTACAACCTCCTTACATATTGACCTGAGTGTACCATATCCACCTCCGATCAAAAACCGCCAATTGGCCTATATTTATACCGACCACTTTGGCAATCTTTCTCTTTTTTGACATGGACAAAATCTATCCCTTATGTTACGCTTTCCAAGTAGAATTTTAGAAATCGTAACAAGGAGGGTCATATGTCATCTCAAGAAAAATCTGCTTCATTTTTGGTGCGGCTTTTTCCGTTGCTGGGCCATAAAAATATCCCCTGGCGCCGGGAAATCCTAGCCGGTCTCACCACCTTTTTAACCATGAGCTACATCATTGCCGTTAACCCGCAAATTCTCGGGGAAACCGGCATGGATCCGGGGGCTCTTGTCACCGCAACCTGTTTGGCCGCTGCCATTGGTTGTTTTTTAATGGGCTTTATTGCCGACTTGCCCTTTGCCCTGGCCAGCGGGATGGGCTTAAACGCCTTCTTCGCCTACAGCGTGGTCATCAAGCAAAGCATTCCCTGGGAAGTTGCCCTGACCGCCGTTTTTATTGAAGGTATTATTTTTATCTTTTTAACCCTTTTCAAGGTCCGTGAAGCGGTCGTAAACTCCATTCCCCAGAATATGAAACTGGCAGTAACCGGTGGGATTGGCCTCTTTATCGCCATGGTCGGCTTCAGCTCCAGTGGTCTAATCGTCCAAAACGATGCCACCATGGTCTCCATGGGCGCCTTCCATGTCACCACCATCATTACCTGCCTGGGGGTCCTCTTAATTGCCGTTCTGGATAAACTCAACATCCACGGGTCTATCCTCATCGGCATTGCCTCCTGCTCCATCCTGGCCTGGGTCTACGCCATCGTCAGCCCTAAGGCCGCTGCAGACCTGGGCATTTACTTGCCCACCGGGATTCTGAAATTTGAATCCATTAGCCCCATTGCCGGAAAACTGGCCTGGGGCCACCTCCTGGATTTTGAAATGTTCCAGAGCCTCTTCATCATCATCGTCACCTTCTTATTCGTTGACTTTTTCGATACCGTTGGGACCCTGGTAGGCGTCAGCACCAAGGCCGGCATGCTGGATGAGCAGGGCCGGGTGCCCCGGGTGGGCCGGGCCCTCATGAGTGACGCCCTGGCCACCACCGCCGGCGCCGCCTTAGGGGTTTCCACCGTTACTACCTTCGTCGAAAGCTCCACCGGCGTCCTGGCCGGCGGCCGGACCGGTGTCACCGCCATTACCACCGGCTGCTTCTTCCTGGCCGCCATGTTCTTCTCCCCTATCTTTATCGCCATCCCCGCCTGTGCCACCGCACCGGCCCTCATCTATGTCGGCTACCTCATGTTGACCTCTGTCAAAGGGATTGACCTCTTTAATATCACCGAAGGCATGCCCGCCTTCATTACCATCGCCGCCATGCCCCTCACCTACTCCATCGGTGACGGTCTGACCCTCGGCGTCCTGAGCTATGTTTTTATCAACCTCATTTACAACATCTTCGCCCCCAAAGAAAAACGCGAACCGGTCAGCTGGGTCATGATCATCCTAGCCGCCCTCTTCGTTGTCAAATTCATCTTTATGTAAGCAAGATAAAGCGGCTGCCATTCAAGTAAGAATGGCAGCCGCTTTTTTTATGACTGGCCCATGGCCTTCAGTTCTCGGACCATAAGGGCTAGGGCATAAATGATAACAAGTAGATCCACCAGGGGTTCGGAAAACCATACGGCAGGGACCCCAAAGAAGATGGGCAGGATAATCATAGCCGGCACAAAAAGGATGAGCTGTCTCAGCATAACAATAAGGCCGGCTTTTTTGGCGTTACCGATGGACTGAAAAAAAGTAATCGCCATGACCATGACTCCGTAGAGAATAAAGATCGAATAAAAGAGTCTAAAAAAGCCAACCCCTTCAGCAATAATCTCCGGTGCAAGGCCAAAAAGACTGAGTAGGTCCGTTGAAAAGACCAGGGCCGGTAGCCAGAAAATCCCGGCTAATACCAAGCCACCGAGGCAAAAGACCTTCATGGCTGCACGCACCCGTCCATATTTTTGAGCCCCGAAGTTCGTACCTACCACCGGCTGCAGCCCCTGACTCATCCCCCATAGGGGAATGAAGGAAAAGGCGTAGATCCGTAAAGACGCCGCCATTAAAATACCGTGGCTTTCGCCACCATACTTAAAGGCCATTTTATAGAGCAGGCTTTGTTGCAGCATAAAGAGAATTTGCATCATCATAGCTGAAGCCCCAACAGCAAACATGGCCTGCCGGATCTCGGCATCCGATTGAATCCGGTGGATTTTAACCACCTGACTCCTTTTTGCAAAGTAATAATAGGTGACGCCAGCCTGCAGGACCTGGGCCAGGACAGTGGCCAGGGCCGCCCCTTCAATGGCATAAGCCCCCATAGCCAGCATCAAGATGGGGTCTAAAGCAATATTGATGAGGGCACCGCCACCCATGATCAGCATGGCCTCCTTCATTAGCCCTTCACCCCGCATAACCATATTTGCGGACTGGGTAAAGTTCACAAAAAAGGAGCCAAGAAAGAGCACCCGTAAATAGCGAATCCCAAGGGCCTTGATCTCTCCCTCGGCCCCCACCAGGCTTAAAAATGGCGGGGCCAAAAGAATCCCGGCCACCGTAATGATCACCGAAAAAGCAAGGACCCAAAAGATGAGGTTACCCATAATCTTATCAATGGTTTTCTTGTCTCCAGCGCCAATAGCCCGCGCCAAAACCGAGGCCGATCCAATCCCGATAAGCGTTGACACCCCACTATTCACAAAGGTTAGCGGTAGCGCAACCCCACAGGCAGCCATAGCTGCTTGTCCAATGATTTTGCCGGCAAAAATACCATCCATAAAGGGGTATAGGCCAATCACCATCATACCGATAATGGCCGGTACAGACAGTTGAATCAACAGGTCCAGGGGTCTTTTCGTCAGCAACTGGTCTTTAATGCTTTCTTCCATATTTTTACCTCTTCACTTTTTATAAGGCATAGTCTTCCATATTAATAAGTCGGTCTGCTGTTCGGTTCAGAAATTCTTTATCATGAGAAATAACCAGCACGATTTTCCCTTGTTGGGCGACTGCCTTAATTAAGTGACAAAGGTCCACCATATGGTGCCAATCCATGCCGCTGGTCGGTTCATCAAAGGCAATAATGGGGCGGTCACTTAAAAGGGCTGAGGCAATCGCCACCCTTTGCTTTTCACCGCCGGAAAGGCTCATAGGGTGCCGGTCTGCCAGCCGGGCCAGGCCCAGCCGGTCTAAAATCCGCCCTTGCTCTACCCGGTCAATATTTTTTAAGCCAAGGCTGACCTCTTTATCAACGGTTTCTGTAAATAGCTGGTGGTTGACATCCTGCATCACCAGGCTGGCTAGGGCCAACCGCTGACGCTTGGAGACCCGCTTGCCCTTAAAGTAAACGATATCCCCTCTGCCCCCTTCCAAGCCCAATAGGATCCTCAAAAAAGTCGATTTGCCGGCGCCATTATGGCCAATAATCCCGTAAACACAAGCCCGGTCCAAGCCCAGGCCCTGGATGGCAAAGCCGGTTCCGGTCCCCTTGAACTGACGCTGGAGCTTTTTAACAGTCAGGTCTCCTGTCAGCTGGGGCCGTTGAAGCCGTTTAAGCGGGGTATCCACCGGTGACCTCAAGCCCCTGGCTTGACGGTCCTCTTCAGACAGGCCGATAAAGGCCTCAGCGTAATAAGTCTCAACCAACCGCCCATCCTCAATAAGGCAAACCCGGTCTACCACCGGCATGAGGTAGTGGAGCCGATGTTCTGCAATGATCAAGGTAACCCCTCGAGCTTTCAGGGTCTGCAACATATTCGCCAGAACCCCTGTATACCTGTCATCTAAGTTAGAAGAGGGTTCGTCCAAAACAATAATCGGTGTACCGCTGATATAGGCCGCTGCAAGACTCAAGACCTGCTTTTCCCCACCAGACAGGCAAAAGATATCCCGGTCTAAGAGATGGCGGATGGGAAAAAGGGCCAGCATCTCTTCTAGCCGGTCTTGAATTTGCTGGCGAGCTATCCCCTTGTTTTCCAAATAAAAGACCAGTTCCAAGGTGGTATCAACATTAAAAAAGTGGGTCTTGGGGTTTTGAAAAACACTGGCAATCCACTCAGCAATCTGGTAGACCTCCATCCCCTTGACCGATTGACCGGCAAGGGAGATATCCCCGGATAGGGAGGCCCGGTCATAATGACGGGCCAAGCCATTTAAGCTGCGAAGGATAGAGGATTTCCCACAGCCACTTTCTCCGGCCAAGAGCAGGCATTCGCCGGCTGCCAGCTGGAAGTCAATCCTCTCCAGGCTCTTCTCCTGCCCGGGATAGGTTAAGGAAAGGCCCTTTACTTGAACCATAGCCAGCCTCCTATCACCAAGCCCATAACCCCTGCCAAAAAGATAACATCTATACCCTTGCTGCTGACCTCTCGGTAGCGGGTCTTTACGCCCGGCCTGGCAATGCCCCGGGTTTCCGCTGCCATCGCTATATCATCGGCCAGGGTCGAGGAGATGACTAAGAGGGGCACGGTCACATACTCTGCATACCTAAGGGGATGCCTTAGGCTGATCCCCCTAATTTTCATGGCCTGACGAATATGACGATGGTCTTCCTTAAAAGAAGGGAAAAAGCGAAACATCACAGCAACGGGAATGCTGAAGGCAGCCGGTACCCGGCATTTATCCATGGCAGATAGGATATGCCCGACATCCGAACTCTTTATCAAGAACTTACCGGCGACAAAGGGCAGGTAGAACATCTTAGCCACAAGCAAAAGGGCTACGAACATTTTTATGCCACTAGGCAAAGCCATCACCCAATCAAAGCCGGGCAAAAAATATAGCACTGAAAAATAAGCAGGTACTTTGACCGCATCCAACCTATAGCCATTCAGCCAAAAGAAAAGGGCCAGCCAGCCGGCTACCCCCCAGCCGAAAAAGCCGATCGGGTGCAAAACCGTAAAACTGATTAAAACAGTGCCGCAAAGCTTACTAATGGGGTTTGGATTGAAAAAATCCTTTACCGTCTGAGCCACTAGATAACCCCTGCTTTAGCAAAATGCTTTTTCAGCATGGCCCGGCCAATAAGGGCCCCCAGCAAGGCACCGACAAAGGCCCCCAGGTAGACCAGGGCCATATGCGGATAGGTAATCAATCTTTCTAAGCCCTTCACATAATCATCTCCCATCATGGCACACATCTCTAAGTACTCTTCCTTAGCCAAGAGCATTTGCATTAAAGACCCGCAAATCCAAGTGTTAAAGACCCCAAAGGCCAGGGCATCGGCCTTGAAGGACCGGTAGGATCCGGCCCGGCGGATCAACTCTGCCACCAGCATCACCACCAGGGCATGAACCGGTAAAACATAGGTATGCCCCATGGCAAACATGCCCAAGGGTGTGATCATCCCTAGGATAAAGAGGGCCCAGGGCTTGGGCACCTTGGCCATAAAAAGCATAATCAAGACGCCGCTAACAAGGCCCAGAAGGGTCGGGTAAAGCAAAAACAGAATAGGCACCATTCCAATCATGCCCAGCGCAAACATTAAAATGAAATAAATAACAGCAAAAATCCCAATGGTCACTAAGTCCTTGACCTTTAATTGTTGCTTCATGAGTCTCCCTCCTAATAAACAAAGGCTTCTGCCAAACGATTTTTTTCCAGCAGATTTTGATAGGTTGGTGATTGTTTGGCCAATTCGGCATGGCTGCCGGTGGCTTCGACGCGGCCGGCGTCCAGGACGACGATTTTATCCACCTTTTCAATGGACTTGAGTCGGTGGGAGATGATGATGACGGTTTTATTTTGAATCAGCCGGTTCAGGCTTTCCTGGATGGCCTTTTCATTGGTCACATCCAGGCTGGCGGCGATTTCGTCCAGGATGAGGATGGGGGCATCTTTTAGGATGGCCCGGGCAATGGAGAGGCGTTGACGTTCGCCACCGGAAAGTTCGGCGCCGTTTTCGCCAATGGGGGTGTCGAAGCCTTGGTCTAGGCGGTTGATAAAGTCCATACACTGGGCGGCTTCGGCGGCCTGGCGGACTTCTTCATCTGTAGCATCCGCCCGACCGATCCGGATATTCTCCATGACGCTGCTGTTAAAGAGGGTCACGTCCTGGAAGACAATAGCAATATGGCTAAAGAGGGTCGATGCGGCAATGGTCTTGATATCCTGGCCGCCGATGGTAATCTTCCCGCCGTCATAGTCATAGAGCCGGGACATGAGCCGGAGGATACTGGTCTTGCCGCACCCGCTGGCCCCGACCAGGGCGGTGACTTCTCCCTGCCGGGCTGTAAAGCTGACCCCTCGCAAGACGGGGTTATCCCGGTCATAGGCAAAGGTAACATCTTGGAAGGCCAGGTCAAAGTTGGTCAGTTGGATGGCTTGACCGGCCTGGGCCGGTGTCTTGCGGATCTCCTTAATCCGGTTGACCCGGGGGCCAATATGCAGCATTTCCAGGTAACCTTCTTTAGAGGCGTCTATGGCTTCTTTCACCTTAATGGCGGCCAACAGGTAGCCCAGGAGGTAGAGGAGGGAAATATCGCCAACTATGAGCCGGTTAATCCCAACCACCATAACAACCCCCAGGGACACATAGGAAAAGAGATTGGAAAGGCCCATGGCCAGGAGGCTTTTGGCCTCGGTTTGGATATGGATTTTTTCGCTTTCATCCATTTTTTGGAAGAGGTCCGCCCTGACGCGGTCAACCAGGTTAAAGCTTTTGATTTCCTGCTGGAGCTCTATGGTTTCCTGGAAGGCTTCCGAATTCCGTCGCAAAATATCGTAGTAGCCCTTGTTGCCGGTGCTGACCATTTTACGTGAGACCGGTAAAAGGATAAAGCTAAAGAGGAGGGGCAGGACCACCGCCAGGCCCAGTTGCCAATGGCCGATGATCATTAAGATGGACATCAGCGGAAAGAATATCGCCATAGCCATGGCCTTAGGGATGGAATGGCTCAGGGCGTGTTCAATGGCTGCCACATCTTCCATAATGCTTTGGGAAAGGTCGGACAGGTCATGCTTGAAAAAGTAGGACAAGGGCAGGTCAGCCATTTTTTCGGCCAGTTCCAGGCGCAGGTTGGCACTTTCCCGGTAGGTGGTGTTATACATCCGGTCGTATTCCACCCGCATCAGGAGATACATGGCGATGAGGGTCAGGATAGAGATGCCGGTATAGATATAGGGGTTGCGGGCGTGACCTAGGACCAGGTCATCCATAAAGAGCAAGAGCAAAAAGGCCGGCACCATATTGATGCAGTAGACCCAAAAACAGGCCCGGGTGGCCTGGACCAGGTCACTGGCCCCGGCTTCGGTCAGGGCAAAGGTATTCTTAAAGAAGGTTTTCATAACCGACCCTCCATTCATTGGCCTCTTGGTAGAGGTTCATAAAGTGTTTATACCGGCTGTCCCCTACCATAAGGGTGGCATCGGTCCCCCGTTCAACAATTTCCCCGCCCTCCAGGACCAGGATTTCATCTACGGCCCGAATGCTGGACAGGCGGTGGGCAATCATAATGACCGTTTTCCTCTGCATAAGCTGTTTAAAGGCCTTTTGCAGTTCATGCTCATTATCCGGGTCAATGGCAGCGCTGGCCTCATCCATGATGATGATCTTGGCATCTTTCAAGAGGGCCCGGGCAATGGCGATCCGTTGCTTTTCGCCGCCGGACAGGTAAACACCGGCACTGCCAATCCGGGTATTTTCCCGGTCGGGAAACTTATCTAAAATGCTGTCACAGCCGGCCAGGTGCAGGGCCTCCAGGACCTCGGCCCGGCTGGCATCGGGTTTGGCCAGGGCCACGTTCTCATAAATGCTTTGCTTAAAGAGCTTAGCATTTTGAAAAACAAAGGCGATGGTTTCAATAAGGGCCGCCTGCCGGTAGCTTTCCAGGGGCTTGCCACCGATTTTAATCTGCCCACCATCGACAGCGTAAAAGCCGGAGATGAGCTTGGCTATGGTCGACTTCCCGCTGCCGGACCCGCCGACCAGGGCATAGGACCGGCCCTCTTTCAGGCTAAAGCTAAGGTCCTTAAAGACCTGCTTATCCTTATAGGCAAAGTCCACCCGGTCAAATTCAATATCATAGTTGTCAAAAACGTCTTCATGGCCAAAGGTCAATTGGTCTTCCTGCATGGCGGTATAGAGGGTTTCTAAGCTATCGACTGCATAATTGGCCTGGAAATCATAGGTAGACACCCACATGACCCGCATAAAGGCCACAAAGAGGACGCCGCTAAAGAAGAGGACCATCATCAGGTCCACAGCCAAAAGAGCCGGATTGCCGAGGGTGCTGACAAGAAAGGGCAGGGGAACCATTAAAAGGGCCAGCAGGCCGAAGAAAAGCCACTGGTAGATGACATAGGGCCCCTTGCAGCTTTGGCTGTAATCATAGGCATATTTGGAATAATCCTTAATGGCCTTATAGAGGGCCTTGAAGGAATCCACCCGGGCGCCGAATATTTTGACCACCGGCATCCCCCGGACATATTCCACCGATTCCGCACTCAGGGTAGCCAGGGCCGCCTGGTAAATTTTCATAAATTCCTTCTCGCCCATCATGGCCTTGAGCAAGAGTCCGGCAGAAAGGGTTAAAAGGACCAGGACCAACCCTACCCGCCAACCCACAAAGAAGCTGGCAATTAAGAGTAAAAGCGGCGATAAGATGGCCTGGGTCTGGTCAGGAATCAGGTGGGCCACAGCCTGGTGGGTCTGGGCCGCATTGTCGTCAATGGTTTTGCGGATAGCCCCACTGGGGTGGAGGTCAAAAAAGCGGAAGCTAGCCCCGGCCAAGCCCTCAATCCCGTGCTTCCGTAAGTTGCTTTCCAAGCGAAAAGCCAAAACGTGAGAGCAAGCCCCGGAAGCTATGTAAACCAAGGCTCCCAGGGTTAAAAAGACGACTGTCCGGGCCGCATAGGATCGAGCCAGGGCCAGGTCTCCGGCCACCACCACACTGTCTAAAAAGCGATAAATCAAATAATAGCCGTAAACCGTTGCCACAGCCGACAGGGCAGAGCAAAGGATGGCCAGGACCCCCCACCCCCTTTTCTCCTTGGCATAGCGGAACAATTTTTTATAGGTCTTCATAACTACCTCCTAAACTATTCTATTTAGACGCCGCTCAGCCCGCGAACCTTCTCTAGCCGACCGACGGGCTTGGAGAGAAAGTCTCTACAAAGGCCTTTATCCAAATAGATTGTACTCCGCTAACTTATTTGTTACAATATGATTAGCGAATTAAGGTCTAACTGAGATAGTGTCTAATCGTGACAGAAAGGAGAAAATCATGAAGTCCTTTGACGACTTAGTGGCCTGGTACCTGGACGATGCGGCGCCAACCGGCGCTGTCTTTTCGCCGGCCGGCAAGGCCTTCACTGCGGACCGGGAAAACTACCGGGGCAGATATTGGTACTACGACACCCAAGACTTTACCATCGATATTCACGACATGGCCATCAAAAAGGACTACGTTGAATCCATCAGTGAAGACCTGAGCGAATACGTCCTCCTCTCCTCGGCCTACATCATCAGTGGCAGTGGCGAATGGCTGGATCCCTACCAGGTCATTGAGCCGGACTCCCTTTTTATCTTTGATACCACCCTGCCGACCGACCGCTGCCTCATGCACGGTGGCTCCCTCTATAAGGCGGTAGGGGTCCGTTTTAAAGAAAGTATGATGGCTAAGGTAGGCTTGACCAACCGTTTTAGGAACAAGGACCAGCTCATGCGAATCTTTTACGACACCCGGATGGAAATCATCCGGCCCATCCGCAAGCTGGCCCTGGATATCCTCCATTGCCAGATGGATGGCACCTCAGCGGACTTATTCTTTAAGGCCAAGGCCCACGAATGGCTGGCCATCAGCCTGGATGCCTATGACCGCCACAAAAATAAGCGGCCCCTGCCGGCCGGTGACCAGGTCGCCATTGAAACCGTTGCCCGCTACATCCAGGACCACTATGCCTTTGACATCAGCCAGTCCTTTTTAGAAAAACTGGCTGCCATGAGCGGAACCAAGCTCAAGGCCTGCTTTAGGGACCGCTACAATATGAGCATTACCGAGTTTACCCAGCGCAAGCGGATGAATATTGCCGAAAACCTCCTCCTCACCACGGACATGGCTATCGCCGATATCGCCAAGGCTGTTGGCTACCAGTCGCCCAGCCGCTTTAGCCTCTTATACAAACGCTACAAAAATGCTTCGCCCAGTGCCGTCAGAAAAATCGCCAACCAATAAAAAAGCGTCCTAAGCCGGTGCAAGCTGCACACGTGCTTAGGACGCTTTTGCCTGTTAGGAAACCTTTGCAGGTCTTTAGTCATTTTTATAAATGCCCGCGATATCATCGGCCACAATGGGTAAGCCGCTGTGGAACATCTCGATGGGCTTGAACTTAAAGCGACTGGCCCGGTGGAGGTGGTCAATTTGCGCCTTCACCGCTGGGTCTTCACAGACACCGGTCCGGATATAGCGGTTTAAGTCTGCGTAGCTAAAGCCCAGGACGTCTTCATCGGTCTTCCCGGTCAGGCCATCGGCCGGGGGCTTTTCTACAAACCGGTCAGGCAGGCCGAAAAGCCGGCCCAACTGGATGACTTCATCGGTGGTCAGGGTGGCCAGGGGTGAAAAGGCCCCGGCGGTATCCCCATAAATGGTGGCATAGCCGACCCAGTCCTCGGACAAGTTGGAGGTATTCCAGACCACCCCACCCAGGGTTTGGGCAACCGCATAGAGGACCGCCATCCGGACCCGGGGCGGGAGGTTGAGGCTGGCCTGCCGGCTCATAGGCCCGACGGCCTCTTCCACCGCTGCGGTCAAGGCCTGGCCAGCCGGGGCAATATCTATTTCATGGTGGCGGATGCCCAGGTGCCGGCATAGGGCCCGGGCCACATCAATATCGGCCTGGTCGCCATAAGGCATGAGGACCCCTGTCACCTGATCCTTCCCGCACACCCGGACAGCCAGGGCTGCGACCACAGAAGAATCTTTACCACCGGAAATGCCGATAACAGCCTGGTCACTGCCAATGACGGCCATCCGGTCTTGGCACCATTTTTCCAGGTCAGCAGCCAGCTGGCTAAGCCTTTCTTTTCCTAAATCCATGTCGGCCTCCTATAAGTAATTCTCCAGGGTAGCACTAAAGTTTTCTCTCAACCGCTTTTCATCTTCACTGGCTTTTTTGTTATAGACCATGTAAAGCTGAAAGGTGATGTCTTTAATATTCAGGGGAATATGGACACAATCATTAAAAATGCCCCGGCGAATGTAGGGCTGGAAGGAATAAATCATGGTATTCCCTTCGTTCAATAACTCTCGGCACATATTATAATTATTTGTAGACAAAAGAATATGGAGGTCAACGACATTTTGCAAGGCATGCTCGCCTTTGGGACCACCGGTTTCAAAAATAATGAAGGGGTAGTCGGCAATGGACGTGAGGCTTAAGTGATGCTGGTGGGCCAGGGGGTGGCGGGGACTCATGGCAATATAAATCGGGTAAGACTTTAATAATTTAAGCTCAACATTTTGCGGAATATTATCCACAAAGTAGCGCAGGGAATTGGCAATAAGGACAAAGCCCACATCACCGGGGTTTTGGGCCACTTCTGCGACAATATCATCCTGGTACCTTTCCTGCAAATACACCTGCACCTTGGGGTGGGTGTGCATATAGTCCACATAGACCGAGGGCATGAGGGAGATAGAAATCATCGGTGACAGGTGGATATTGAGTTTTCCGGAAAGCGAATCCAATGGATTAAGGCCGCTAGCATTCAGTTGGTCCAGCATTTGCCCATACCTGGCCACAATGGCCTGGGCAGCATTGTAGACAATAACCCCTTGTTCGGAAAGCGTTACCCCTTTTTTGGTCCGGTTTAATATGGTAAAGCCCAGCTCATCTTCCAGGCTCCGCAGAGACTGGTTCAGGCTCTGCTGGGAGATAAAGATCTTCTTGCTCGCTGCATTAATCGAACCGGCACGACAGACTTCAATTAAGAACTCTAACTGCTCAATTTTCAAGGAACATCACCATCCTAAACAACTTAAACCTATAGACTGCTCAATCTATTATAAGAGAATTTAATCAGCCTGGCAAATAAACAGAATACTCTCTCTTATTTTACTTCTTTGCTTAACTTATGGAATCTATAAGAAAAGTTGACAAACATTCTTCTACTTCATACAATAGGGCGTAGCTGGCTTTTTTCCCTATTTTCACTGTATAAAGGAGGTTTGTTTTATGTCGTTTTCGCTGTCAGACCGCCGACGGGTCATCTCTGCAATTGTATGTTTTATCCTGCCCTTATTTATTTTACTGATTCCTACAGGGGCTACTTTTACGCCGGCCATCCGTTTATTTTTAGTGATTACCCTCATGGGGGTCCTTTGCTGGGCTGTTGACATTGTCCCCCAAGGGGTTCCGGCTATCCTCATGCCGATTGCCTACCTATTATTCGGCATTGCACCGGCGCCGGTCATTTTTGGGGTCTGGTCTGAACCTATTCCCTGGATGATGCTTGGCGGCCTGATTTTAGCCAATGTCCTCTTATCCACCGGCCTACTTGAACGGGTTGCCTACCGGTCCATTACCTTTACCGGCGGCAGCTACACCGGTCTCCTAATGGGCCTGGTCATTGCCGGGATCATCGGCAATATTTTAGCCCCGGGCAAGGTGGCCATTCCCATGGCGGCCCTGACCTTTGGCATCTGTAAGGCCCTGGACCTGGGCAAAAGCCGGGCCTCGGCCGGGATCATGCTGGGTGGGGCCATGGGGGCCCTCCTGCCGCAACAATTTATCTACAACCCGGTCAACCTCTCCCTAACGGTAGAAAATGGCCAAAGTGTCACCGGCCCTATTAATGTCAGTTGGCTGGACTACCTCTGGTATAACCTCCCCTCTGTTTTATATGTCTTTTTAGTAGTTTACCTGGTCGGCCGGTATGCCAAACCCAAGGACCTGGTCTTAGATAAGGCCTTTTTTGAAGAAAAGTACCGAGACCTGGGCCAGTGGAGCCTAGCTGAAAAGAAGGCCCTCATTATTTGTCTGGGCCTCTTTACCGTTCTTGTGGTTGGCAGTTTTTTAGGCTGGCCAATCATGTGGGCCTTTGCCATTTTCCCCTGCCTCTTCTTCCTACCGGGCATTGACATCGGCAAACGGGAGGACATCAGCCGACTGGACTTTACCTTTGTCCTATTTATCACCGCCTGCTTAGGCATTGGGGCGACCGCCGGCGAGCTGGGCATTGGCAAGCTCTTTGCTGAAAATGTCACTCCCCACCTGGAAGGTCATTCCATCTTTATCACCTTTGCCCTCATCTGGCTCTGCATTGTCCTGGCCAACTTCCTCTTGACCCCCCTGGCCATTATCAGCGTTTTGAGCGTACCCCTGGCTGAATTGGCCCTGGCCTTAAGCATCAACCCCCTCTGCGTTTACTTCTTCACCTGCAATGCCTATGATGTGGTCTTCCTCCCCTATGAGTATGCCCTCTACCTGATTTTCTTCTCCTTCGCCCTCATCCCCCTCAAGGATTTTGTTAAAATCATGAGCATCAAGGCCGTGGTCAGCTTGGTCTTTTTGATGGCCATCCAGCTGCCCTTCTGGATGGTTACCGGACTGATCACCGGTTAAGGCATCCGTCTTCATCCTAAAGCCAGCCCTCAATACAAACAAAAGGCCTATCCACCGATAGGCCTTTTGTTTGTGCTCGAAAAAGCACAAAAACGCTCGGTACTGGACCAAGCGTTTCGTGTATTTGAAAAAAATCGATTAATAGAACATACCTAAGGCAGTTGCCTGGGTTTCACAAGTGGGCACTTGTTGACTTGTAGATTCGCCTTCAGATGCTACCAGAGGAGCTGCGAAGACAATACCTAAAATAGCTAGCACCGGAAGTAATACTTTAAGTGTGTTGTTGCGGATAGATGATGCTTTTTGCATGAGTATGGCCTCCTTATATAATGTAGAAAAGTAAATAAATGCGTGAACTTTATTTTTGCATCTAAAGTTCCTCTATCGAGGACAAAGACAGTATTCTTTATAGTGTTTCTCTCCTCACCACTATAATAGCATTTCACTCGTCACATTGCAAGGGAGGGCCATATAAATATTCCTAATAAAATCTTTATATAATCAAAAAGCCCTATTTATCTGTTAACCGTATAATATTGTGGTATTATTGTTGGCGTTTTGTTTCTTTTTCCGGATATTCTTTTGTATTTTTTATAATTTTCTTCTTTTGCAAGCCCCCACCCCCTTGCAAGAAGGTTATTTATAGTACGTATCAAGTGTTCATTTTCGCTGCATTTTTCTTTACCACAAGGACAATAACAGCATGGCATACAAAAATCCCTTAAGGGCGGACGCACTTAAGGGATTTCTTAAAGGACTTATTAAAACTTTTTAGTTATATATCTTTATTTTTTTGCATATTACAACCAGTTGGCTCTTAATTCTTCAGCACTTATCGGCAAAAGATAGGCCAGGGGCAGGTCAAAAATGGTCATGCAGCCCCGCCTGCCTTCTTGGTAGGCCCGGTAAAGGGCCCGGGCGCAGGCCACATTGACGGAGGCGGTAAATTCCGGATTAGAGGCCAGGTCCAGAGAAAACTTCATCACCTGGGGGGTCCCTTCAGAGGTATGACCGTGCCGGATCACCTGTCCCCCATGGGGCATGGCGGTATGGTTAGCATCGAAGGTGGCTTCATCGATGAAGTGGACTTCGGTATCATAGTCGGCAAAGTAGTTGGGCATGGTGACAATGGTATGCCGGATGGCTTCCTGGTCTGCCTCGCTGCCGGCGACGACAAAGCATTCCCGGAGGTGCTTGTCGCGGGCGGTCAGACCTTCCCCTTGCCCCTGTTCAACCCGGGCCACCGCCTCTTCTCTTGGGATGGTATACTGGACAGCCTTGACCACACCGGGAATCCGACGGATGGCATCGGAGTGGCCTTGACTGACCCCCTTGCCCCAGAAGGTGTCTACGCTTCCATTGGGGAGGACTGCCAGGCCCAGGATCCGCATCAGGGAAAATAAGCCTGGATCCCAGCCGGTGGAAATTAAGGCGGCGTGGTCGCTTTCCTTGGCAGCGGCGTCCACATGGGCAAAGTGTTCCGGAATCCGGGCATGGGTGTCAAAGCTATCGACAATATTGCAGTGGCGGACGATATCCGGCGACTGCTCGATGAGGTCTGTGGCTGAACCGCCACATAAAATCGCTACGTCCACCTCATGCTGGGGCAGGTCTTTTAAGGCATAGGCCGGGATTTGGCTGGTCAGGCTGGCAGGGTCTCGCCGGGTAAAGACGCCGACCGCTTCCATATCCGGCTGTTGTAAGAGGGCCGTTTCAACGCCCCTACCTAAGTTTCCATAGCCAACAATAGCAATTTTCATACTGGTCCTTCTTTCTTATCTATCTTTCTTCTTGCTCATCTATCTTTAGGGTTAACCAATCATATCATCCATATTATACATCCCGGGCTGGGCCTGGCCAATAAACTGGGCGGCCGCTAAGGCGCCCTTGGCAAAGATGGCCCGGGACAAGGCGGTGTGTTTGATTTCAATCATTTCATCAAGGCCGGCCAGGAGGACGGTGTGCTCACCAACAATGCTGCCACCACGGACGGCATGAACGCCGATTTCATCCAGGGGCCGGGCGCCGACATGGCCTTCTCTGCCACCGACCACATGGCTATCCGGTCTTTCTTCCTGGATGGCTGAAACCAGCATCTTAGCCGTCCCGCTGGGGGCATCCACCTTGCGGTGGTGGTGGGCTTCAATGATTTCAATGTCAAAGTCCGGCAGGGCCTTGGCGGCTTGCCGGGCTAGGAGTTTCAGCACATGGACGCCGAGGCTAAAGTTGCCGCTATGGAAAATAGCCAGGTCTTTGGCAGCCTCTTCCATCAGGGTCATTTCCGCTTCGGTGTGGCCGGTTGTCGCTATGACTAGGGGCAGGCCCTTGGGCCGGGCATAGGCCAGCAGGTCTGTCAGGGTGGCGTGATTGGAAAAGTCAATGATGACGTCTGCGGCGGGGGCCTCTTCCAGCTGGGCTGAAATGGGAAAGGGGCCGCCTTGCTCCGGCTTACCGGCCCAGCCAAAGACAATTTCCATATCCTCATAGGCCTGGACCTGGTCGGCGACCATCCGGCCCATGGCCCCGGTTGCCCCACTTAAAATAATCTTCATCTTAGCCCTCCAGTGCGCCGAGACGGGTCATTTCAACCTTGAGGGCTGCAATGGTGGCGTCAGTCGGGGTGGTCATCGGTGCCCGGTAGCCCCCAGCCGGCAGGCCCCGCATATGAACGGCGGCTTTTACCGGAATCGGGTTGGGCTCAGAGAATAAAATATGGACCAACTTTTGGAAACGGCACTGGATGGCTAAGGCCCCGGCCTGGTCCCCCTGCTGCCAAAGGGCACACATGTCATGGACCTCTTTAGGAAAAATATTGGCCAGGACAGAAATAACCCCGGCGCCCCCACAGGATAGGACAGGTACCGTCACATCGTCATTGCCGCTATAAATATCAAAATCAGCTGGGCACTGGCTGCGCAGGTCGACAGTGGTGGCCAGGTTGCCGGTGGCATCTTTAATGGCGACAATGTTGTCAAAGGCTGCCAGGCGGGCCACCGTCTCCGGTTTTAAGTCCATCCCTGTCCGACCGGGCACATTGTACAAAATAATCGGGATGTGGACACTGTCCGCCATGACGGCAAAGTGTTCATAGAGGCCCTTTTGGGAGGTTTTATTGTAGTAGGGGGTCACGTGTAGGAGGGCGTCTGCGCCCACGGCTTCCAGGGACCGGCTCAGGGCTTCGCCATGGATGGTATTGTTGGAACCGGCACCGGCGACAACCGGAACCCGACCCTTGATGTGGTCAACAGTGAAGGCGACGGTCTCGATTTGCTCTTCATCGGTCAGGGTAGAGGCTTCACCGGTGGTGCCGCAAATGACAATGGCATCCGTGCCGTTTTCAACTTGGAAGTCCAGCAACTTGGCCAGGGCCTCAAAATCCACATCCCCGTTGTCTTTAAAGGGGGTAATAATCGCAACACCAGAACCTGTAAATACAGACATCTTTATCTTCCTTTCTTAAGTAACCCCAAGACTTACTCAAGTAGGTCCTGGGCAATAATATCATCTAAACTTTCCCGGCGGACCACTTCCCGGTGGTCCTTCCCTTTTACAAATACCACTGCCGGGCGGGGCAGGCGGTTATAGCCGGAGAACATACTGAAGGTATAGGCCCCGGTGCCTAAAATCGCCAGGATATCACCGGGTTGGGGGTCCGGGAGGGGCGCCCCCTTGATGAGGACATCCCCGCTTTCGCAATACTTGCCGGCAATCCGCCAGGTGTTGTCGGCCGCATCATCCAGCCGGTCTGCCAGGACAGCGGTGTAGCCGGCCTGGTAGAGGGCCACCCGCATGTTGTCTCCCATACCGCCATCAATAAAGGCATAGTTGGTGCCATCTGCCAGGCGTTTGATATCGCCGACGGTGTAGAGGGTGAGGCCGGCATTATTGACCATGCTGCGGCCGGGTTCCAGCCAGACTTCAGCCAGGCGGATGCCCCGGTCTCGGGCTTCTTTTTCCAGGTCTTGGGCCAGGCCTTCCAGGAAGGGGGCCAGGTCAATGGGCTGGTCACCGTCCTCGTAAAAGACCCCAAAACCGCCACCCAGGTCGAGGATATCCATGCTCAGGCCTTGGCCCTGGCAGGCAACCATAAAGTCGAGCATGATGTGGGCCGCTTTAATAAAGGCATCGTCAGCGAAAATCTGCGACCCGATATGGCAGTGGAGGCCCCGGAGCCGGAGTCCGGGTAGGCCTTGGATGACCTGAAGGGCCTCGCCTGCTGTGGCCAGACCAAGGCCAAATTTACTGTCGCTGGTCGCGGTTTTAATGTAATCATGGGTGTGGGCTTCAACCCCCGGGTTAACCCGGAGCAGGACCTCGACGGTCTGCCCGGCCTTGTCTGCAATAGTCGACAGGCGGCGGGCTTCAGACAGGTTATCCAGGACGACAAAGCCAATCCCGGCCTCTACAGCCGCTTCCAGTTCCCGGTCTAGTTTATTGTTCCCATGAAAGATGATTCGGTCCGGGGGAAAGTTGACCGCCAGGGCGGTATAGAGTTCCCCTTCCGAGACCACATCCAGGTTCAGCCCCTCCTCTTTTGCCAGGCGGATGAGGGCAGCGAAGCTGGCAGCCTTAGAGGCGTATAAAATCCGGGCCTTATAGCTATCACTTTTAAAGTGGTTGACAAAGGTCCGAGCCTGGCGGCGCAAGGCCTCTTCATCGTAAACGTACAGGGGGGTGCCATAAGTAGCGGCCAGGTCCTTGGCGGTACATTCGCCGACCACCAGCCGGCCTTCTTTATTTTGAAAATCAGGAAATCCCTTCATGCGCTCATCCTTTCAATAGCCTATAAATAAAGCACCCATGAGCAAAAGGATTTGACTCATGGGTGCTGAAAATATACCTTTTGCCCTTGATGTGAAAGCTCCTCACTGAAAGATTGGGCAACCTTTCAGCGACAGTCTTATGCCTATTCGACATAAGCCCAGCACCTTGGCACTTCGGCGAGCATGCCTTTCGGGACTTCCCTACTCATCGCACTCGCGTCCTCTCGCACATCTTGTATGGGTTTGTATCAATACTCTAGCAGATAGCCTGACCCCTGTCAAGGCTCTTTTATATAACAGTAACCTGTCGCCGGAGAAAGGCCGCTTTCCAACCTGCCCGCTTAGGTTAAGGGTAGGCGGTAGCGGCTGTCTAAGAAACGGACGGTACCGGTCTTATGACGTAAAACCACGGTGTTGACCCGGACAAAGTCGCCATCGAGCTCAATTCCTTTTAAGAGACTCCCGGTGGTGACCCCGCTGGCTACAAACATGACATCATCCGCCGGAACCAAGTCACTCAAGGTCAGGACATCATCACAGCTGGTGCCCATGCTTTCTGCCCGGGTCACCTGTTCATCATTTTCCGGGGCCAGTTTCCCCTGCATATCTCCGCCCATGCACTTGACAGCTGCTGCAGCCAGGACCCCTTCCGGGGCCCCGCCAATCCCCAGGACCATGTCGATTCCACTTTCGGGGAAGCAACAGGCCAGGGCCGGAGAGACATCCCCATCGGTAATCAGCTGAACCCGAGCGCCCAGGGCCTTGACGGCCTGTTTAATGTGTTCGTGGCGCTGCCGGTCCAAGAGGCAAACGGTTAAGTCTTCCAGGGGTTTATTTAAGGCTTGGGCTACATTTTTCAAGTTCTCTTCAACAGAGGCCTCAATATCTATGGCCCCCTTGGCACCGGGGCCAACAATGATCTTGTCCATATACATATCCGGGGCATGTAAAAGGCCGCCGGCGTCGGCTACAGCCATGACGGTAATGGCGCCGGGCTGGTTTTTGGCCGCCAGGTTGGTCCCTTCCAGGGGGTCCACTGCAATATCCACTTCTGCGCCGCCCAGGCCGACCTTTTCACCGATGTAGAGCATGGGGGCCTCGTCCATTTCCCCTTCACCGATGACAACCGTTCCGGAAATATCAACGGTCTGAAACATATGACGCATGGCTTCTACAGCTGCATTATCTGCAGCCATCTTATCCATTTTACCAATCCAATTGTTGCAGTTGATGGCCGCTGCTTCGGTCACCCGTGAAAACTCTATGACCAGTTCTCTTTCCATAGTTAAGACTCCTTACGCTTTGCCGTTTGACCCGAATACACGAATTTTTTCTACTACCCGTTCCTGCATTTTATCCCGAGCCGGGCCTAAAATTTTACGGGGGTCAATTTCGTTGGGCTTTTCGGCCAAGACTTCGCGGACGCCATCGGTAAAGGCTTCTCGCAGGTTGGTGTCGATGTTGATTTTGCGGACCCCGCGACGGATGGCTTCTTTAAGGGCTTCATCAGGCACGCCGGAGGACCCGTGGAGGACAATAGGAATTTGCACTTTTTCCTTGATGGCGGTCAGCCGGTCAAAGTCCAGCTTCGGTTCCCCTTTATACTGGCCATGGGCGGTTCCGATGGCGACGGCTAAAGACCGGATACCGGTCTGCTGAACAAAATAGGCGGCTTCTTCCGGGTCGGTAAAGCTGGCTTCCCGGTCGGTAACGACCACATCATCTTCTGTGCCGCCAATTTTCCCCAGCTCTGCTTCAACAGAGATGTTTAAGGGCCGGGCCACTTGAAGAATTTGGTTGGTCACCTTGATGTTTTCTTCCAGCTCATGCTTGGACCAGTCAATCATGACCGAGGTAAAGCCATGGCCAATGCATTGGATGACTTGTTCAAAGCTGGTCCCATGATCCAGGTGGAGGGCCACCGGGACAGAGGCCGATTCAGCAGCGGTCCGTACCAGGGAAACAATATAGTTGAGGCCGGCATACTTGATGGCCCCTTGGCTGGCCTGGATAATGACCGGAGATTTTTCCGCTTCAGCGGCCCCGATGATGGCCTGCACAATTTCCATGTTATTGCAGTTAAAGGCGCCGACTGCATAACCGCCTTCTTCTGCGGCCTGTAATAGGGTATCTACGTTTACTAAAGCCATAATATCCTCCTTTACATCCGTTCCGGGGCACTGACGCCCAGGAGCAGTAACACATTACGTAGGGTGATACGGGCGCAGTCCGCCAGAACGAGCCGGGCGGCCTGCAGTTCCGCATCATCTGTCAGTACTTTACATCCATTGTAAAAAGTATGGAAGGCATTGGCAAGGTCTTTTGCATAATAGGCCAGGTGGTAGGGGGCCAGTTCTTGAGCAGCTAGGGCCACCTTTTCAGGCCAGGAAGCGATGGCTTCCAGGAGGGCCCTTTCAGCCGGGTGGGTCAGAAGACCGGTATCAATCTCTGCCGCCGGGCGAACCTTTTCGCCGGCAACGGATAAGAGGGAGCAAATCCGGGCATGGGCGTATTGCACGTAGTAGACCGGGTTATCTGAAGACTGCTTCTTAGCCAGGGTCAGGTCAAAGTCCAGGGGACTGTCCGGTGACCGCATGCTGAAGAAGAAGCGGGCCGCCTCCCGACCGACTTCCTCCATGAGTTCTTCCAGGGTCACGAATTCCCCGGCCCGCTTACTCATCCGCACCAATTCGCCATCTCGGTAGAGCCGGACCAATTGCATGAGGATGACGGTGAGCCGGTCGCCGGGGTAACCCAGGGCGGTCAGGGCTCCCTTCAAGCGAGCCACGTGGCCATGGTGGTCGGCCCCCCAAATGTTAACCAGGTCTTCATAGCCCCGGTCAAACTTATCCTTGTGGTAGGCAATATCAGCCGCAAAATAGGTAGGAATCCCGTTGGCCCGGACCAGGACCTCATCTTTTTCTGCCCCATAATCGGTACACCGGAGCCACTGGGCCCCGTCTTTTTCGTAGACATAACCCCGGTCACGGAGGGTATCGACCACTGCCTGGACCGCCCCGGATTCATGAAGGCTTTTTTCGCTAAACCACTTATCATAAGTAACCCCAAAGGCTTCCAGGCCCCGGCGGATGCCTTCAACCTTCTCATTTAGGGCAAAGACGGTCATCTTTTCCAGCCGGTCTTCCCGGTCCATCTGAGCATAGGCCTCGCCCTCCTTGTCCAGGAGGTGCTGGGCGGTTTCCTTGATATCTGCTCCCTGATAGCCGTCTTCCGGCAGGGGGTATTCATCGGCCCGGCCTAAAAGCTCGAAATACCGGGCTTCCACAGAGGCACCCAGGAGTCTGACCTGGTTACCGGTATCATTAATGTAATATTCCTTATCTGCCCGGTAGCCGGCCATATTTAAAACAGCAGCCAGGACATCCCCCAGGGCGCCGCCCCGGGCATTGCCCATGTGGAGGAGGCCGGTGGGGTTGGCACTGACAAATTCTACCTGGACCCGGCGGCCCTGGCCGACATTGCTGGCCCCATACCGGGTGTCTTCTGCTTGTACTGCTGCCAGGACGGGCATGAGGTAGTCTTCTTTTAAAATAAAGTTAATAAAGCCCGGACCGGCCAATTCCACCCGGTCAATGGGGGCAGAGGTATCGATTCGTTCTACCAGCCCCTGGGCGATGACCCGGGGGTTCATTTTCGCAGGCCGAGCCAGCTGCATGGCAATATTAGTGGCAAAGTCCCCATGGCTTTTATCATTGGGTTGTTCAACGACAAAGTCCGGCAGGGCGTCAACAGAGAAGACCCCATCTGCCTTTGCGGCCGCAAAGGCCTGCTCAATGCGCTCAGTCACCAGCGCCTTTGTATCTGCAATAATATTCATATTCTCCTCCACAAGTTAGGATTCACGGGCTTGTAAGGCTGCCTTCGCCAGCTGTTCATCGCCGGCGTAGGGTTCCCGCTTGCCATTTATTTTTTGACAGACCTCAAAGCCCTTGCCCAAGAGTAAGACCACCGCTCCGGTAGGGGCTTCTTTGATGGCATAGGCAATGGCCTGGGCCCGGTCGGCAATCATTTGAACCGGGGTCTCCTTTTCAAAGGCCCGGTAAATTTCTGCATTAATGGCCTCCACGGCTTCTGTGGCCGGGTCATCTGCGGTCAGGATAACATAATCCGCTTCACGGCTAGCCACCCGGCCCATATCCGGCCGGCGGCTTTCAGCCTTATCGCCCGGGGCCCCAAAGAGGAGCCAGACCGGGGCCTGGGGAAAGTCATGGCGAACGGTCTCGATGACCCGCTTAAAGCTGATGCCATTATGGGCATAGTCCACGACCACTGTCAGGTCAGCTCCATGGATATAGGCCATGTGCCCTTCCATTTTAACACTTGCCAGGGCCTCTGCACAGGTGTCCAGGGAAATCCCCGACTGGTGGGCCAGGGCCAAGGCCGCTAGGGCATTTTCCACGTTGAAGCGGCCATGCATGGGCAGGGTTACCTGGATGGCCTCCTGACCGGCCCGGACGCGGAAGGTCAGGCCGCTATCGGTCGACTGGACCTGGTCGGCCCTATAATCGGCCCCGTCGCCGCCAAAAGTGATAACTTCGGGACAGTGGCCGGCGGCTTCTTTCAATTCAGAAAGGCGGTCACTGGCCAGGTTGATAAAGGCCCGGCCCGTCCGGTCAAAGATAGCCAGCTTGCTGGCGAAGTAGTCCTCAAAAGTCGGGTGCTCAATGGGCCCGATGTGGTCCGGGGAAATATTGAGAAAGACAGCATCATCAAAGTGGATGCCCCCTACCCGGTGGTACTTGAGGGCCTGGCTGGACACTTCGATGACCATATGCTTCAACCCGGCCGCCCGGGCCCTTGCCAGGTGGCGGTAAAGGTCAATGTTTTCCGGGGTGGTCAGCTTGGAAGCCTTCTCCACCCGGCCATCATAGTTTATCAGGCTGGAGGTAATCCCACAGAGGGGCTCATGGGCCTTTTCGGCAGCCAGATCAAAAATAGCCTTGACCATGCTGACGGTCGTACTCTTGCCCTTGGTCCCGGTCACCCCCATCATGTGGAGGTCCTGCCAGGGGGCATCAAAAAACCAGTTGGCGGTCACCGCCAGGGCCCGACGGATATCGCTGACTACCAGAGCCGGCAGGTCAGAGGCCTCCGGATAAACCCTGGCGCTCAAGTAGGCACAAGCCCCCTGGCTGCGGGCATCCAGCAGGTATTGGGCGGAGAAATGGGCCCCCTTGCATAAAAAGAGGGTATTTTCCTGTACCTGCCGAGAGTCATACTGGATATCCGAAATGGAGGTTGCCGGCAGGTCACCAACCACTCGGCATAAGAGCCCTGCCTCATCCAGGGCAAGGGCCAGGTCATTCAGGGTTTTTGTCATACCTATCCTTTCTTAAGGGCCAGACCGCACCAGTCCTTGCCGATGAGTCTGGCTTCTTCTATCAGTCCGTATTGGGCCGCTTGCTCCTGGATCTCAGCCAATCGCCCCTTATGAATACCGGACAGGAGCGCTTGCCCCGTCGGCGCCAAGCGGTCATTCAGGTTGGGAATGAGGACCAGGAGCACATCCGTAACAATATTGGCGATAATGATGTCCCACCGGCCCCGGACATCCTGTAAGAGGTCACTTGGCTGACTGGTCAGGTCCACCTGGTTGAGCTGGGCCATATCAGCAGCTGCCGCCACGGCCTGGGGGTCATTATCAACCGCCAAAACCTCGCCGGCGCCACACTTTTTAGCCGCTACCGCCAAAATGCCGGACCCACAGCCTACATCACAAACCCGCTTGCCTGCCGGGTCAGCCTGGTCCAGTAAGCGAAGGGCCAGCTGGGTCGTTTCATCGGTCCCCGTACCAAAGCCAATGCCCGGATTGGTCAGGACCACAACAGCCCCCTCTCCCAGGGGGCTGGCCCAGTAAGGGCAAAGTTCAATCCGGTCCGTCACCTTCATGGGCTGAAAGTGGTCTCGCCAGGCATCCTGGTCCGGCAGGTCATAAGGCGTTTGCGTCCAGGCCCCATCAAGACCCAGGGCAGCCCACCGGTATTTGATGTCTGCCAGCCGATCCCGGTCTTCAGCAGCCAGGTAGGCCGTCAGCCTGGCCTGGTCTTCCGCCAGGATATCCGCCGAGTATTCATGGGCATCCCAGTCCCCCTTGGCCAAATGGGCCAAAATATCCCGGGGGTCATATTGTTCAAAGCCCTCCGGGAAGACTTCATCAAAAAACAGGACCGCCTGGGGCCAGTCATCCAGCGATGCCAGGATCAGCTCTAACTTAATATAGGCCATAGCCCCTCCTTTCCGACTCGACATTTTTAAAAGCGGATTAGCCACCGCCTATCCGCTCATAAAAATATCGAGAAGGAACCCCTTCTCGATATAAATACGGTCTATTCCATCGTTGCTTGAGCAGCTGTAATAATAGCCACTTGGTAAGCATCTTCAGCAGAGCAACCGCGAGATAAGTCATTAATCGGGGCAGCTAAACCTTGTAAAAGGGGACCATAGGCTTCATAGCCACCTAGGCGCTGGGTAATCTTGTAGCCGATGTTGCCGGCTTCCAGGCTCGGGAAAATAAAAACATTGGCATGACCGGCAACCGGGCTGCCCGGGGCTTTACTTTCGCCAACAGAGGCCACATAGGCGGCGTCAAATTGGAGCTCACCGTCAATGGGGAGGTCCGGAGCGATTTCTTTGGCGATTTTCGTTGCCTCAGCCACTTTTTCACTTTCCGGCGAAACAGCGGACCCCTTGGAAGAGAAGCTTAAGAGGGCCACTTTCGGGTCGATGTCAAATACTTTAGCGAATTTGGCACTTTCGACAGCAATTTCACCCATGGCCTGGGCATCTACGGTGATATTGACCGCAATGTCCGCATAGAGCATCCGCTCTTCCCCTTTAACGAAGACCATAGCGCCGGAAACCCGGGAGACACCCGGTTTGGTTTTGACAATTTGTAAGGCCGGACGGATGGTATCAGCTGTAGAATGCGCCGCACCGCTGACCATCCCGTCTACCTTGCCCAGGTATACCAGCATGGTGGCAAAATAGGTCTCATCTTTCAGCATTTCACGAGCCTTTTCAGGAGTGGCTTTCCCTTTACGGCGTTCAACAAAGGCATCAACCATGGCATCAAATTCTGGATAATTATTGGGGTCAATGATTTCCAGATTACCGATGTTGAGATTCTTTTCACCGGCAATGCGACCGATTTCATCCGGATTACCAATTAAAATCGGCTTCAAAATAGCGTCTTCAGCATGACGCGCAGCTGCCTCAATAATACGAATGTCCGTACCTTCAGGGTAAACGATTGATAAGTTTTTCCCTCGTACCCGGTCTGTAAGCTGCTGCATAATATCCATGTTTAGGTCACTCCTTAATTTGTCTTGTATGAAACGACATCCTTTTACATTATACCCCAATTTGCAGCTGATATCTATAAGCGATTCACTCCAGCGACCTCTCGCCCTTCAAACACTGAAAAACACTTTTTTCATGAATAGCAGCCCATAACAATACCAGCAGAAGCCCTACCTCATTTTACAAGGCAGGGCTTCTGCTGGTTAGAACGTCTCCTAGGTCTCGACTATGCACCGGCTGTGAAAAACTCAAGCAAAAAAATAGGCAGACATAAGCCACCGGCTACAAGCAAAAGAATAAGAGCCAACTGGATTTTCTTTTTCATAAAATACCAGCCTTTCACCTAATTGAGAGTAAAAGCTCACTACCCTTTTCACCTGACTATGGCTATATTTTAAGCCGTAAACCTTTATTGTAAAGTTTTATATATAAGCCAGCCCTTGGCATCAAGACCTAGATAATACTTATCCTTCTAAAGGCCTATCCGGCCCGTCTTCCCTCCTGCCTGTGGTATACTAAGATAAATCCACCAAGGAGGAATAAGACATGCCTTTAAGACTTGCCCAGACAGCAGACTTACCGACCCTGCTGGATATATACAACCGGGCCCGCCGGCTCATGCACGAGGCAGGTAACTTCCAATGGGACCTGGCCTACCCCGGTCGGGACCGGCTGGAAAACGATATTAAAAAAGACCAGCTCTACGCCTTAACCGATGACGGCAAGCTGGTCGGGGCTGCCGCCCTGGTCCCCGGCCCCGACCCCACCTATGAAGTCATCCGCGAAGGCGCCTGGCTCAATAATGCCCCCTACTGGGCCATCCACCGGATGGTCGTTGACCCGGCCTGCCAAGGGCAAGGCTATGCCTCCCGCATGTTTCAGGCAGTGGACGCCCTGGCCCTGGACAAGGGCATCCACAATTGCCGGGTCGATACCCATGCCGCCAACCAGTCCATGCAGCACCTGATTAGTAAGCAGGGCTATACCTATTGCGGGATTATTACCGCCATAGATGGCGATGACCGCCTGGCCTACCAGAAAGTTTTACAAGCAGAATAATCTCTGCTCCGTTTTAATCAGCAACTGATCCAGTTTATCTACAAAAAAGGAGATGGAGCGAAA